>JALOBE010000018.1 GCA_023228425.1 Syntrophales bacterium | reverse complement strand
TCGTCAGAACCAGGAAATCAATGCCGGCGAATTTCAGCTGGGGGCCCGTCCGCAAGGTGAGGGGAATGGTGCTGATCCGTCCCTGGGGCGTAGGAAAAGTGGCCGCCAGGAGGCAGGAAGCCGGGGCGAAGCTGCCCGTCAGGGGCCCGGTTCCGAAGATGATCGGGTTGTCGTCTTTGTATGTTTCCAGGAGGGCAGTGTTGAGAGCGGCACCTCCCAGGTATTCGTCAACGAGGGACTGGTCCAGGGGGTGAATGTCGACGGACTGGCCGTCCAGATCCACCACGGCGATCGTTTTATTGTAGTGGGTATCGAAAAAGGTCATAGTCTTCCCTCTTCCGGAATCCCCGGAACCCCCTTCTGCCATCGGAATCGGACCTTGGCCGCTCCGTAGGGACATCGATCAACACAGCGCAGGCACATAATGCATTCCGTCATGGGTATTGTCGGTGACACGCCTTCCCGCAGCAGCCCCCGGTCGATGATGCCCATGGGGCAAACGTCCACGCACTGGGTGCAGGAGAATTTCTTGCAGCGTTTGGCACCGATAACGATTTTGAGGAGCCCGATTCTTGTGAGAATCGCCAAGAAGGCGCCCACGGGACAAAAGTAGCGGCACCAGGAACGTCGCTGAGCGATTTCCGTGGAAGCCAGGATGGGAACCACGGCCAGTTCGGCGCCGCGCATAAATCCTTGAACGCCGTAAGAACGGCAGAGAGTTCCGATGGGACAGACGACGCAGAAGGCTTGGAATCCCATCACGGCGCTGGCACCGACGGCACCGCCGAGAATACCGTATTTCGTGAGACGGCTCGAGAGAAACTTCGGCCAGCCGAGCTTTTTCGGCACGAGAGTGCCGATCACATCGAGGACAAAGCCGAAGGGACAGACCCATCCACAGAAGACGCGGCCCAGGAGGAGGGTAAGTATGGTGAGGGCCAGGGCCGCGGAGACGGTCGTCAGTACGATGGTTTTCGAGGCGGCGATGTTCTGAAGTATGCCCGTGGGACAACTCAGGGTTACTTGGCCGACTCTGAAGAAACAGAAGGTGCCCATAAGTATCATAACCAGGAGCAGGAATGAGACAAGTTGGACAGTCCAGCGGAGACCTTTGATCCAGCGGACAAATTTTCCTCTGGTGAGGGTGAGGGCCTTCTCCGGGCAATGCTTGACGCAGAGGGGATCGCCGTCACAAAGATCGCACTTGTTGATTCCTCGGGTTTCATTGTCTCGAAGGGGGGCCGCTTCGGGACAGGCAAGAATACAGAGACCACATTCAACGCAAAAGGCCTTGTTGATGCGGACGATACCGTTTTCTTCAGATTTTTCTATAGCCCGGGTGGGACAGACTTCCAGGCAGAGGGGCTTCCGGCAATGTTGGCAGTAGAGGGCGAAGTTTTTTCCTTCCCTCTCGCGGCGGATGACCTTGATGCTTGCAGAGGTTGGCGCGATCTTCGTCCGGTTCCTCTGGGAGCAGACCATCTCGCAGGTGCCGCAGCCCGTGCATTTGGCGGGATCGAAGAGTATGCTGGGATTCCTGGCGGGCATGACGTAGTCCGCCAGGAATGCACGTTCCTTATGGCGGGGGCGCAGTTCTTCAAGTCCCAAGATGGTGTCCTGTTGTTTCACTGGTTCCGGCATCGGTTTTACTTCCTTAAGAATAGGGACGTACTTAACTTATTAACTTACGTTATGATGCAGCATCAGAGACGAACAAGTTAATAAGTTAAGTACGTCCCTCCAATCTGTCAGGCGTTCCGTATCACGTAGACGTTCCGTCGACAGGCGGGGCATACCTTCAGGAGCTCAAGCACCCGGGGAACCTCTCCGGCCAGACGGGAGATAACGAAGTCTTCCACGGGAACGGCGACGAAGCGGTCACCGCAGTGAGCACAGACCCGTATCCTGTCCACTGCCCCTTCCCTGAGGGCGATGTTCCGCATACCCCGGATCAGGTCACGACAACTTACGCCCTGGGGGCACACATCGGTACCGGCATTGCATTCCGTACAATACCAGAGGTTCTTGTCATGAAGCAGGTCTTCCCCCATGAGGGCCCTCTTGATGATGCCCCGGGGCGACATGACGATGGAGAAGGTTTTGTACATCTGTGCCATGGGGCAGACGCCCACACAGCGGCCGCACTCCACGCACCCGTAGATAGCGGCGTCACGCTTCACCTGGCTGGCGGTTTTGTTCGTCCCTTCCATCAGGACCCCTCTTTTTTTACGCGCACGGCGCAGACTTTATATTCCGGCGTTTGCGCCCGAGGATCCAGGACCGGGTTGGTAAGGGTGTTGACCCGGGCCTCGGTGAAATGGAAGGGAATGAATATGGACCCCTTCCTGATCCGATCGGTTATCATCGCGTCCACGACGATGCTGCCCCGGCGGCTGGAGACATGCAGGGCATCACCCTCGGCAACGCCAAGGGAACGGGCGTCTTCAGGGTTGATCTCTCCATAGGCCCGTGCCGCCTCGCGATTGAGCCGCCCCGAACGGCGGGTCATGGTACCCGTGTGGTAGTGGGCAAACATGCGGCCCGTGTTCAGGTAAAAGGGATAATCCCCGTCGGGCAGCTCATGGGGAGGGGTGTGGTTCGGCACCACGAAGAGACCTTTACCCCGGGTGAACCGGTCTTGGTGAAGAAATCTTGTTCCGGGATGCTCGTCGTTGGGACAGGGCCACTGCAGCCCCTGCCGCTCCAGGCGGCCGTAGGAAATGCCGGCATAGGAAGGCGCCACGCGGTTGATCTCCGCCAGGACTTCCCCGGGGCCGCCGTAGGTAAAGTCCAGGCCCAGGGCGATTCCCAGAAGGCAGAGTATCTCCAAGTCGGTCTTGGTGGCGGCAATGGGATCAACGGCCTTTCGGACCAGTTGAAAGCGCCGCTCCGTGTTGGTAAAGGTCCCTGACTTCTCGGCAAAGCTGCAAGCCGGAAGGACAAGGTCGGCAAAGCGGGCCGTCTCGGTCATAAAGATGTCCTGCACGATGAGGAAGTCAAAGCGTTGGAGCGCCTCGATGACCTGGGTCACATCGGGGTCCGAAAGGGCCGGGTTCTCGCCCATAATGTAGAGACCACGGACCTCCCTGCCGGCTCCATTGATCATCTCCATCAGGGTAAGGCCCGGTGTGTCCGAGAGGGACCGCCCCCAGGCCGCCTCGAATTTCTGCTTCACGGCCGCATCGGCCACGGACTGGTAGCCGGGATAGACATTGGGCAGGCTACCCATGTCGCAGGCACCTTGGACGTTGTTCTGCCCCCGTAACGGGTAGACGCCGGAATGTTCGGTGCCCACGTGGCCGCAGAGCATTGCCAGATCACAAAGAGCCGCCACGTTGTCGGAGCCGCAAACGTGCTGGGTGATTCCCATGCAATAGACGATGGCCGCTTCCCTTGCCCCGGCATAGATTTCGGCAACCTGCCGAATGATCTGCGGCTTTATGCCCGTGTGTCGCGCTGCCTCCTCGACAGGCCAATCCTCCAGGAACTCAAGAAGCGCGTCGAAACCCTCCACTCTGCTTTGGATGAAATCCTCCTTGTGAAGCCCCGAATCAACAATGTGGCGCATCATGCCCGCGATGAGAGGGATGTCCGTACCGGGCTCGGGGGAGAGGTGCATATCTGCATTGTCCGCAACGGCTGTTCTTCGAGGGTCGACCACTATGACGGTGGCTCCCGCGTCCATGGCCTTGTAGATCTGCCCCATAATGATGGGATGACTTTCCGCGGCATTGGAACCGATGATGAAGACGCACTCCGCTCCGGCAAGGTCGGCGATCGAGTTTGTCATCGCTCCGCTTCCGAAGGTCTGGACCAGACCTACAGTCGTCGGAGCGTGTCAGAGCCGGGCGCAATGATCCACGTTGTTGGTCTGAAACCCTGCCCGAATAAGTTTCTGGAAGAGATAATTCTCTTCGTTGGTACACTTGGCCGACGAGAGCCCTCCGATGGCGTCGCCGCCATGGGTATCGGCGATCTCTCGGAGTGTGCCCGCGGCGATGGCGATGGCATCTCCCCAGGATATCTCCTGGAAGGAATCACCCTTCTTCACCAGGGGATGGGTCAGCCGCTCGGGGTGGTAGACGAATTCGTGGGCCGACCAGCCCTTGATGCAGAGCTGTCCCCGGCTCACAACGTTCCGACGGTCCGGTAGCGTGTCCACGACCCGGCCGTCGACCGTCTTCAGCAGCACGCCGCATCCGGTTCCGCAGTAGGGACAGATTGTTCGTGTAAATCGTACGTCCATTTTAATCTCGTATCGTGTTGATCCATTCAGGCAGGGCCCGCTCTTTCTCGGGCGCCGTGATGAAGTCTGCCAGAATGGGCGATCGTTCCGAGGCATCAAGCCCCGGTTCATATCCGTAGGTTTCCTTCAGGGCCTTTCGCATGGAGTGCTGGAGTGCCACCAGAGGAATGCCCGCGGGGCAGGCTTCCTGGCAGGCTCCGCAGGCCACGCAGGTGTCGGAGAGGTGAAAGGCTCGTATGAGGTGGAAGGAAAGTATCTCTGTGGGGATCATCCCTCGCCGCACCCAAGGCTCACCCTCCAGTTTGCAGGGGTCACAGACGCAGATGGGACAGGAGTTTCGGCAGCCGTAACACTTGACGCAGCGCCTCAGCACCCCGGCCCAGTGTTTCATGCGTTCGTGACTGTCTCCCTCGAGCAACGCCCGCACGATATCGTCCTGAAAGGGGTCCACCCCCGGAACGGCATTGCCGACGTCGAGCTTCGACGGAACGGGACGGTCGCAGAGGCAGACCCGGGCCTGTTCTTCGCTGCAGGCGATGCCGACGATGATGAGGGCCTCCGCATCGACCTGGTTTCTCTTGATGAGTTCAAAGAGCGCCCGCTCATCGCAGCCACGACAGAGCACGGCAAGCCGCCATCCCTCGGGAGCGGTCCGGAGGATTTCCATGGCCGGTTTCGCCAGGGGCCACTTCGGATCCAGCACGAGGGAGTCCAGAGCGGCGGAGACGGTAAAGACATGGGGCACGATGACGCCGGCCGGGCCCTGCATGAGGCCGAATACGGCCTGCGCTTCCCCGTCCATGAGAATTTTTTTCAGTTTTTCCCGTGCTTCGTTAACCATGGCGTCCCGCTTATCTATACTCCTTCACAGCTCCAGCTCTGAAGGGTATCCAGGGTGAAAGGGGCTTCTTTGTTTTGATCAGAGCCGTGAAATCCTGTATGATACCGGCGAACTGGTGGTCCTCATGGGCCGTTCCGAAGGAAACCAGAAGCCTGTCCCGACCGATTCCCGTACCATCAAGAAGTTCGCGGAGGAGCTCAAGCCGTTTGACGGCCGTATGATTCGCGTCGTTGAACCGGCAACCACCCAGGTGGCACCCCATGACGACGACACCGTCGATGCCGTCGGCAAAGGCCCGTATTACCGCGTCGGGCTCCACTGAAGCGGCACATTCCACAGGAATAACCCTGAAATTCGGGGGCAGAGCGATGCGCTTCCGTCCGGCGCCGTCAGCGCCGATAAGACCACACCACTTGCAGGCGAAGACCAATAGGCGGGCGTCGACTGCGGGTCGGGTCGTTTCAATCGGAATTTCAGGAGTGCCTGTCTTCGTCATCGGTTCAGTCGGTCCTCGTTCATGAAAAAGCTTTTTCTATCATGCCGAAGATGGAACGGGTGCTTGCCTCCGGTATCTGCATGGTCCCGTTGGGGCAGACGGACAGGCAGCTGCCGCAAGCCTTGCACCGGAACTTGTTCACCCTGCTCACCATTCTGAAAGTTCCCCCATCCCGGCGCCGCTGCAGCCGTATGGCATCGAAGGGGCAGACGGCAGCGCAGTTGCCGCAGCCGGAGCAGGAATCGTTGTCCGCCCTGGCGTGACCGAGTTTCGGGCCCGGGACGCGGCTCAACTCCGAGGCCGCCAGGGTTTTCCCGGCCAGGAGGCCCACCGCCTTCATCGCTGCCGCTTCACCCTGGAGGGCAGCCTGCTCCGATGAAACAGGCCAGCGGGCGGAACCGCAGATGAAGACACCGTCGATACGGGTCTCCACAGGATGGAGCGGGTAGATCTCTCGAAAGAAACCGTAGCTGTCGAGTTGAAGACCAAAGTGGACTGCCAGGACAGGCGTGTCAACCCCGGCCACAAGGGGCGTGCTGAGAACCACAAGATCCGCCGGAATCGTCCGGGTCACGCCGCTGATGCTGTCCCGGACCTCCACGGATTCCACCGTATCGATGCCCTTAACCTTCGGCGGATCTTCCGGGGAAAACCGGATGAACTGGACACCCATGGCCATGGAGCGGCGGTAGTACGACTCCAGGACGTTACCCGGCGTCATGATATCCCGGTGGAGAATCCATGCCTGGCCCTCTTCCTCCTCAATGATCCGCATGGCGTTTTTGATGCTGGCGGGACAACAGGTAGTGGCACAGTAGGGGCGCTCGTCGCAGCGGGCACCGACACACTGGATGAAGACGGCTTTCTTGCCCTCCACCAAGTTCTTCTTGAAACGGCCTTCCAACTCCATCTGGGTTATGACCTTTTTGAGTTCGCCGTAGCGGTAGTGGCCTTTGGGCAGAAAGATCCGCCCGCCCGTGGCGAGTATGACAGCACCGAAGGTTTCCTTGTATTCCCTGTCGCCGGAGGTGTAGCGGACTCTGAAGTTGCCTGCGTAACCCGAGACGGAAACAATGTTTGCCCGCGGGCGGAGGGTAGAATCGGGATGTGCCTCGATGGCCTCCCGCAAAGGACCGAGTCTTTCCGCCGGGGTGATGTCGTCGGGATAGATTTTTGAAATGAGGCCAAGGGTTCCCCCCGGCTCAGCGCCCCGCTCCAGGATGGTAACGGCGATACCGCATCGGGCCAGAGCGGCGGCGGCGGCGAGACCGGCAGGACCGGCACCGATCACGAGGACTCGGCCGGCCGGCTTCACGGTCACGTCGGCGGAGGCCTCTTTGTTGTGCAGGGAAATCAAGCCCATCTCAAGGAGGTCCACCGCCTTTTTCTCTGCCTCCGGACCATCGTTCGCATGTATCCAGGAACAGCCTTCACGGAGATCGACGAGTTGTACCCGGGAGGCGGGAATACCTTCTTTAGCCAGATCCTGAAGGAGCCTGTCACCACGCGCCAGGGGCGAACAGGCGGCAACCAGAACGGATTCGTCGTGCTTGTTCATTGACTCGGCAAGGCCGGTCATGCGGCCCTCTCGGCAGAGTGCTTCGTCGACGGTCACCGAGGCTACACGAGGATCCTTCAAGAGACGGGTGCGCAGTGCCTCGCAATCGACGACCCGATCGATTTCATCGTAGCAGGTGCAGAGAAAAACGGTGCTTTGTTTCATCGCTTTATCCCCTGCCTTTTTCACGCGTTACACACTGCATAACCGACGAAGAGGCATGAAGAACAGCCTCGGCGATATCGGCCGGCTCGCGGCTGAAGCCGCAGGCGAAACGCGAGACATCATCCCCTGCCCGGTCTACGAAGCCGTCACCGTCCAGGGCGACCGGTGCAGGCGCTCCCGGACTCGATGGAACCAGTGACGGCCGCAGATTTCCATTCAGTACTACCAGGTCGAACCGCTCCAGGCGGATCTTCTGTGCTTCCGTGTCTTCATAGTTCAGGGCAAGGGCGGAGCCGTCAGGCATAGGCCGGATGAAGCCGGGCCGGGCCCTGACGAGATTCACGCCGGTGGCCATGTGAAGGCTTTTCAGGCCGTAGTCGTAGTAATCACGTCCAATAGTACGCAGGTCGGTATAGAAAATGGTGCAGTCGATCTCCGGGGATCGCCGCTTGACCCACTGGGCCTGCTTCAGCGCGTGCATACAGCAGACGCCGGAACAGTAGGGAAGCAGACGGAGGTCCCGGGCTCCCGCGCACTGTATGAAAGCGATGGAACGGGGCGGCTGCTTGTCGGAACGGCGCAGGATACGGCCCTGGTTGGGGCCTGACTCGGCTGTCCATTTCTCAAACTCCAGGGAGGTCATTATGTCCCGATGGCTTCCGTAGCCGAATTCAGCCAGCGGTGTCAAGTCGGCCTCCCGGAATCCCGTGGCCCAGACTATGTCGGCCACGGACAGCACCACGTAGACGGAGGGCCGCCTGGTATCTATGGCATCAGTCGGACAGACGGCTGGGCATGTGCCGCATTGTGTGCACTGTGTCTTGTCGATAAAAAAAGAGGGTGGGCTGGCATGCTCCCAGAGAGGACGGATAGCCTGTTCCGGGCAGATGTCTCTGCATCGGCCGCAGAAGACACAGAGCGATTCGTCGATCCAGCCGGGCTCACCGGTTATGGTGACGGTGTACCCCTCCGGCTCCGGATTGATGGTGGTAACGTTCGATGTGAGGTAGATTCGAATATTCTCATTCTCCTCAACACGTTTAATCTCCGTCCAGAGAGGGCAGAATGCACAATGATCACCGGGATAAATCTTGTCCAGCTTTGCCACCTGGCCGCCAAGTCGGGGGGCGCTGTCAACAAGCTCCACCTCCCGGCCCAGGGCGGCAAGGTCCAGGGCGGCGATAAGCCCCGCAACACCGCCACCGACGACCAGAACAGGTTTATGTGATCCACTTTCCGTCATGAACAATAGCCTCTTACAGGATCCTCGCGGGAATGCACTTCGGGGCGATCGGACCGCCGTCAGTCGATCAATCCGTGATATCGTGCCAACTGCCTGATTCTCTCCACGAACCAGGTTTTGAAGTCCGGCGGAGGGAACCGGAGGGGTTCCGTACGGTTTTCAAGCTTTACAGTCACACGCTTCCCGGGCTGTTCAGAGCGCGTGTACTTTTCGTAGAAGATGACGATGGACTTGGGGTCCGTGGGACATCGTGCCTCGCACCGGGCACAACCGTTGCAGTTCTCCTCAATGACGACAGGGTTACCGTCCACCATTTCTATGGCGTTGTACCGACAGGCCCTCAAGCAGTTGTTGCACCGCCTCTGCCCCGACCACGGGAGGCAGGTCTCGCGGTTGATACGGGCGTTGCCGATATCGATTTCTTCCTCAGGAATTTTCTGGATGGCGTTAGTGGGACAGATACGGATGCATTCCATACAGAAAATGCATTTTTTGAAATCCAGGACCGGTGTTCCCCAGTTCACCATACCGTCACTGAATCCCGCCGGGTGGAGGGCATTCACGGGACAAGCCTCGATGCACTGATGACAGCGGGCACAGAACTTGAGGAACTCTTCCTCAACAAGTGATCCCGGGGGGCGGGGAACAGCCCGGGCTCCGGTAATTCCGAAGCCCGAGAAAACAACACCCGAGGCGACACCGGCGCCCAGAATATACAGGGCGTCCCGGCGCGACCACTTCTTGGACATTTCTTCAACTCCGATGAGGTCAGGTCTTCTTTTTTGTCACTCTTGATTTCCCTGTCAAAGGCGCAGGGCCTCGCAGAATAGAGGAGTATACCATGCTCCAGGAGCCATGAACATGAAAAAGACAAAAAAAAACCTGACCCCTTGAACAGGGCAGGCATGTAAACCTGCCCTGCCGGGGATGCAGTTTTTACAGTGTATATTTTTTCCGGGCTTCCTTGACATCGTCGATCATGAAGTCAAGCCCGTAGTTCTTGAGGGCCTTCTCCGTGGGGACACCCTTATCATCCCAGCCGAAGTGGGCATAGACAGAATCGTGCATCTTCCTGGTGTCCTCGTCGGTCCAAACGGCACCCTTCTTCGGACCTTCCGGAAGCGGTTCTTTCCGCAACCGGGCGGGAAGCATGTCGTCCTTGGAGCTGATGCCTTCCCGTACCTGGATGCAGCGTTCGATTGTCATGATCCGCTTTGATATGGCCCAGTATTCGTCATCGGTCATGTTCCACCCGCAGAGAGGGTTGAGCATGGCCACGTGGGAGGCCGGAATTTCCGCTCCGTGAGTCAGCCCCACGAAGGAACACATGACAAGGGAATTGAACATGGCCATCAGTCCCAACCCACCGGGGCTCGTCCCCTCATGGTGGTCCCCGCCGCAGGTGCCCATGGCATAGCTGTAGCCGCGGGACTTGTCGCCCCGGGGATCGTGGGCAGCGAACTCCTTACCCTTGGTGACAACGGCCCATGCTTCCGATCCCTTGCCGATTTCTCTCGACATCCCGGCAACGCCCTTGGCAAGAAGCTTGCCCGCCCTTCCTTCCTGTTTTGTTATTTTCTTGATAAGTTCCATGTAGGCATCGCCGTCACCCCACTTCACGTTGATGCCGTCAAGGTCGGCCGCTTTCAGAACACCTTTCTCGACACATTCCGTAGTAAAGGCTAGAACACCGCCAAGCGAGATGGCATCGAGACCGTAGGCGTCAGCCGCTTCAATGAGGCCCATCATGGGGGCAAACTCCCTCATGCCCAGGTTGCTTCCCAGAAGACCGCCCGTCTCGTACTCGGGGCCTTCCGCCACCAACCCGTAGTACTTGCCCTCTTCCCGGATGACACCGTATTTCATGCAGTGTACCGGACAGTTGTTACAAGCCGCGTGGCGCTTCCAGAAGGTTCGGTTTGCCTCCTCGCCGCCGATGTTATAAATATCCGGCCACCAGGTGGTCTGGAAGTTTTTTGTAATCAGTGATCCGTCAACCCAGTGTTTCAACTCCAGGAGACCGGCTGAGCCCCAGCGCTTTATACCCTGCCAGGCCTCTCGTTGCGTGGCGAATTGCTTCACCGCCACGGCCGCGGGCAGAAATTTGGCGTTGTCAACCACCGGAACGGCTTTTGTGCCGCTCATCGCGATTCCCTTCAGCTTCTTGTTACCCATAACCATACCCGTGCCTGTTCTCGCCGCGGCCCTGAAGCGCTCGATGATGACACAGGAATAGGGAACCCCGTTTTCGCCGGCCGGTCCGATAACGGCCGTTCTGGCGTAGGGATTGCAAACGTCATGTTTCATTGTCTCTTCTGTTTCGTAGGTATCCTTACCCCATATCTTCGACGCGTCCCGGAACTGGACCTTGTCATCCTGAATATAGAGCCACACGGGCTGGGCCGACCGGCCCGTGATGTAGATGCCGTCCCATCCGGCCCATTTGATCTCGTTTCCGAAGTGGGCCCCGACTTCGGCGTGGCTGAGAAGGCCGTTATGGGGGTTTATGTTCACGAAGCTGGTCCGGGTCGCCACACAGAAGGTACCGTTCAGCGGACCGGTGCCGATGAAAATGAACGCGTCTTCCGCCAGCGGATCTTTCCCCGCTTTATACTCCGAGGCAATGTAGTAAGCGCCCAAACCGCAACCACCCATGAACTTCCGGGCTGTTTCGTCAGACAGGGGACGCACTTTCGATGTCTGTTTCGTAAGATCAATCTCGAGTACTTTTCCGAAATATCCTCCGTTTGGTGTCGCCATCGTGGTCACCTCCTTCCGCCGTCTGTATTGGGATAGAAGAGGAGTTTAACCAAATCCTCCCCTGCTTCCTCGGGTGTTACGTTGCGGAATGCCTGGTTGACACCGAATCCCAGCCTGTTACCCAACAGGCAGGGCCCCTGCGGATTACCCGATTGGGCAAGACAGGCCTTGACGCACTGGGGGTCACCGCCGCATAGATCGCAGAAAAGCGGCTGTCCCGTATCGGGGTTGACGCGGAGATAGTTGGCGGGACAGGCGTCTATGCACTCGAGGCACCGTGAACCAAGACAGGTATTCTCGTTGAGAATGATTCCGTTCGTATCCTTGTCTTTGTGAATTGCCTTGGGGGAAATCGGACAGGCCTCGATACAGGGAGCATCATCACAGTGCCAGCAGATTACGGGAACATCGACAATACCCTTGTGTTTGTAGACGTGCACCCTGGAAAGAGCCGGGCGGGTCACGCCATAGTGGTAGGTCGAACAGGCATACTCACAAGCCCGGCAACCCGTGCAGTTCTGACGTTCCGCGAACAGGTAGCGGCTCATAGGGCTCGGTGCCGCCTGTGCCTTCGCGGTTCGGGGGACTGCCGTGGCTACCGTCGCAAGAGCAACCACCCCGCCGGTTGCCGCAACGGCTCCTTTCAGGAATCCACGACGAGTCGTCCCACTTTCTAACACTTCCGGTATCCTCTCATCCTTTTCCATTTGTTACCTCCCTTCGCCACATGTCCTTTTCACAGGTTTAGCAGCATCGGATGTTTTCGACTTTGTACGAGCTCGCGCAGTGTCATAGTCTCGTAAACAGCCACTGGAACCATCAAATGCGATGGCTTTGTAAAAAAATCTGCGGGCAAGACGGGCAAATCCTGAAGAATGAGTAACACATGCGGTGCGCCGCAGTGACGAGTGATGCAACCCAACACAGCATCCGGCGATAGTGCCGGAGGTCATAGCCCGGTAACTTTTTACGAAGCCATCCTGTTCACGTTATTGAATTCACATACCTAACTCAAACACATGACCCGACGTATCGCAGGGCGATTCCTGAAAAGCCCTTCATGGTGATCAGTATGCCTTGAAAGGCTCCGCCTGTCAATAGGGGGAAAGGATTATTGTAAATTATTTCATAGGCTTAGAACGGACAACATGGTTATTATTGGTTTGTATTGGGTAGTAAGGGTTATATTTGGTTATATTTAGTGCGTCCTGAGAAAAAAATGAGTGGTCATCATACGGAAGCAACGCGGCATCCGGATATAGTGCCGGAGACATGCCTCCGGTACCATGTTACGAATCCGTCAATCATGACGGTCCCGTAAAAAGTCGAAAAACATCTGGTTGAGGATGGCTTCGTAAAAAGCTCCGCAGGCAAGGCGCACAAATCCTGAGGAATGAGGCGTACTTAGTGGTACGCCGCAGTGACGAAGGATGAAGCGCAACGCAGCATCCGGACTTTTTACGAAGCCATCAATCATGCCTTGACCGAGCGATTCCCCTTAGGTAAGTAAGATACTATGAGAGGTGGAAAATGATGATCACATACGGCTCAATCAGCAAAGCTATCCATGAAGAAGCGTACAAAAGGGCATCGTCTCTGGCCATTGAAGACGTCCGCATCGGTCTGGGCTATGTTGTCGTCCTTCTGGAAGGAAAGCGACTGGGACTGGCGGCGATGCTGAGACACAACCTCGGTCCGGGGTGTTCTGTATTCAAGAAGGCGGGAACTCTCGCCGCCGGTCGGGCTTCAACCCTGCTGAACCTCCTTGTGGATGGAAGAAGTTCCCTTGAAAAAGCCCTGGGTCTCGCCACGGCAAACGCGGTTCTCAATACAGATCATTCCGTAGCACAGGCCGGCACCGACGGAGACACCCTCGACCTGACAGGCCTCTCTTCCCGTGACCGGGTTGCCATGGTGGGATTTTTCGGACCTCTCGTCAAAAAAATAGAGAAGACGGGCGCGACCCTTACCATTGTTGAGCTTGACCCGGCCCGACCCGGCTACCGGAATGGCCGGGATCGGGACGAGGCTCTGGAGGGAGCAACAGTGGCCCTTGTCACAGCCACGAGTATTCTCAACGACACGGTCGAAGCAATCCTTAACCGACTCACCGGTACCCGGCATGTGACGGTATTGGGTCCCTCGACGCCACTGTACCCCGGCGCATTTCGGGGAACTCCGGTCAATCATCTTGGAGGTTCGGTCAGCCTGGACAATGAGACAATTTTACGGGTCGTGTCCGAAGGGGGCGGCACTCCGGCAATGAGGCCCTGGCTTCACTTTATAAACCTTCTGTGGCAGAGACAGGGATAATCGGGCGATGCCGTACATTTTGTCAATCGTGGGAAAATCGAATTCGGGGAAGACCACTCTTATTGAAAGGCTGATACCGCTTCTTGCCGAAAGAGGGTACCGGGTCGCCACGATCAAACACAACCGCCACGGCTTTGAAATCGACCACGAAGGCAAAGACAGTTGGCGCCACAGGCGTGCCGGTGCCGTGACGACGGTAATCGCTTCTCCCCACACGGTGGCCGTCATTGAAGACAGCAACCGGGATTACGACATACAGGAACTGGTAGACCGCTTCATTCGCGATGCCGATTTTGTCTTGGTGGAAGGATTCAAGGAAAACCCCTTCCCGAAGATCGAGGTGTCTCTGGCGGCGACACATCACGGCCTCATCTGCCTGAACGACGACACGCTCATCGCGATAGCGACCGACAGGCATCTTGATGATGTTCCTGTCCTCTGTTATGACATCAACGATGTGCCGGCACTCGCTGACCTGATGGAACGTCGTTTCAAGCCGACGAAAACATAGCCGGAAAGAGCGGGAATCGGCTGGTGAAATGTGCGAATACCCTGTCACGCCGAATGGTTCCCACGAGCGGGAACCGACATTCCACGCGACGGGTTCCGCTCTGAAGGATCAGGTACTGCACGGCATTAAGAAAGGACATTGCTCGACGTTGTACGAGGTCGTCAAAAAAGAGAATGCATCGTTCTATGGATCAGATACGATCACTTATTGATTCTATTACAGTTGCTGATGTTATAACGTGGGCGGTGGTGGTCCTGGTGGCCGGATTCATAGGTCAGTTCGGCAGAAAATTCGCGGAGCATCTCATAGAAAAAGCAAGGGGAAAAGAACAGAAGCCTCCTCGGGAAACGAAAAAGATCGAACGCGCCGGGAGTCAAACCGCCCTTTCGACTCCTGCTCGAACGGACGGACGTTCGCTGGAAAAAACAGATGCAGTGCCGACACCATTGAAAGACGACAAAGCTGCCAAGGAACGAAGCAAGATTGAGAAAAAAGCTGCGAAAGCGCTGCTCAAGCAGAAAAAGAAAGCCGCGTCTTCCGACTAGTGCCGTGTAAGGCCGAATCTTCCGGAACGAAGCTGCCGCTTAAGCACTGAACCACGATGCCCGAAGGAATAATAAAGCGTGACACGGTACTGAAGAGGAACGTACCGGAGGGGGTATCATGCAGAAAGTCCCGATCACGAAACCGGGATTTGAAAAGCTGAAAAAAGACCTGGATCACTTGAAACGGGTGGCGGTTCCGGAAAATATCCGGGCCATCGAAGCGGCGCGATCCTACGGAGACATTTCTGAAAATGCGGAGTATGAAGCGGCGAAGACAGAGCAGTCCTTTATCCAGGGAAAGATTCAGGAAATCGAGAACAAGCTTGCCGGTTCCCACATCATCGAGGTGAAGGACCTGACAAACGAACGGATCGTCTTCGGCTCAACGGTCACACTGGAAGACATGATGCGCAAAGAAACCATCGAATTTGTCCTCGTGGGCCCTTATGAATCGGATGTCAACAACGGTAAAATTTCAGTAACCTCGCCCATTGGGAAAGCCCTGATCGGGAAGGAAGTGGGACAGGAGGTTTCTGTCAGAACACCGGGAGGACTCAGACGGTTTGAGGTCGTAGACATCGCGATCAGGCCGCACCGCTAGTCTGGCGTTCCCTTCACAAAAAACAAGTGAAAGAGAGGAAGTGCAATGACTGACCCGCGCTCTATTGAAGCAGTGGACACCGTCGAGGTTCTCTGCCTGCAGGACAACTATATCGACATGGCCCTTCAAGACAATTCAACCATGGTGCGACGCGCGTCAATTCTGAAAAATGGTGAAATCAATAATTCAATACGAGCCGAGCACGGATTCTCGGTCGTGGTGAGAACAGGTTCGGGTGATACATGGCGCACCATGCTTTTTGATTTCGGCTTTTCCCCTGACGGCGCGGCCTGCAACGCGAAACTTCTCGGAGCTCCGCTGCATGAGATTGACAGTATGGCCCTCTCTCACGGTCACAGCGATCACACGGGGGGCATAGCACAACTCACTGACATGACCGGCAGGAACGGAATCCCGCTTTTCTGTCACCCCGGGGTATTCACTCCATTCCGTTATCTCGAACCTCTACCCGGATTCCTCATGCATTTCCCCCGATTTGATCGAAAACCCCTGGAGGACCGGGGAATCAGGATCGTTGAAACAACGGAGCCACAACCGCTTCCGGGAAACCATGTCCTGTTTCTGGGTGAGATTCCGAGAAAAACGGATTTCGAAAAGGGATTCCCCATCGCCTATCGGGACACCGGCGGGACAAAAGCATGGGACCCCATCGAAGACGATTCGGCCATTGTCATCAATCTCAGGGACAAGGGCCTCATCATCATTTCGGGATGTGCCCACGCAGGTATTGTGAATACGGTCATCCACGCAAAACAGGTTACCGGTATCGACAGTGTTCACGCCGTCATGGGAGGATTTCACCTCACGGGACCTCTCTTTGAAGCCATCATTGAAAGGACGACGGAGGAACTGATAAACCTGAATCCCGAATTTGTTGTGCCCTGTCACTGCACCGGCAGAAAGGCCACCATGTTCATGGAGCAGAAAATGCCGGATCGTTTTATATTCAACATGAGTGGCACCAGGCTGACCTTCCGGGCATGACCGGCCCGCAACAGGGCCTGACGGCCATCGG
The DNA here is from genome assembly GCA_023228425.1 of Syntrophales bacterium. NCBI lineage: Bacteria > Pseudomonadati > Thermodesulfobacteriota > Syntrophia > Syntrophales > Syntrophales bacterium. Next base: position 39,415 of record JALOBE010000018.1, on the reverse strand, counting down.
ACGTTTTGCGATTTTTTACAGGATTATCATTCCTGATATGTAAACCAATGGAACGAATGGTCTTTGAAAAGGATACCCTCTGCGGTCTTTTTCATCGCCGGGCCCTCCGCCTGGGCGATGCGCGACGGTTTCTTTCCTCCCGCTTCAATGACCTCGGGGTACTCACAGACGAGTATCACCACATGACTTGGAAGACTGTACGGGACCAGGTTATTGATTTCGCCCGGGGACTGGTCGTGCTGGGTGTAGCGGCCGGTGACCGTGTTGCCCTGTTGTCTGAAAGCCGGCCCCGGTGGATCATTGCCGACCAGGCCATACAGGGAGCGGGCGCCATCGAAGTCCCCCTCCACACGACACTGACGGAGGATGAACTCGCATGGATGATGGCCGACAGCGGAGCACGGGTTATCGTCACCTCAACAGCCGACAAGGCGTCCATGGCCCTCAGAATGGAAGAGAAGACAGCCCCCCTCCCGGCGATTATTGTCATGGAGCCCTGGAATGGAGACAGGCCCGGCAATCTGTTGACCTTCAACGAAGTGATGGAGCTGGGGCGACAGGGAATATCCATACAGGAGATGGAAGACCGCATCGACAGTGTTGACCCCGATGATATCACGTCCATTATCTATACATCGGGAACAACGGGAACTCCCAAGGGTGTGGTCCTGAAGCAGAAACACTGGATGGCCAACATGAAGCAGGCCGCCAATTCCATCCTCATGCGGCGACAGCGGGAACGGGGAATCACCCTGACGCACTTGGTCCATCTCCCCCTGAGCCATGCCTACGGGAGAACGTCCGACTATCACGTTGGAGGACTTTACCAGGGAAACATTCTTGTCTTTACCGAACGTTTCGAATCCCTGGGAGAAACCATTCGGGAAATCCGTCCCAATGTCATCATCAGCGTTCCCCGCTTGTACGAAAAACTCTACGATCGGGTCCATTCAAACGTTGCGGGCCGGTCGCCCCGGGTACAGTCGATATTCAAATGGGCGAACACGGCGGGTATGGATTTTACCGGGGCAATGGCGGAAGGCAGAGTGCCCTCTCTTGCGTTAATGCTCCGGCTGTGGATTGCCAACGCGCTTGTTTTCGACAGCGTCAGAAAAAGGGCCGGCCTGGACCGTCTTGTCCTGGCCGTTTCAGGCGGCGGCAGTTTGTCCGGAGACGTCTGCAACTTCGTTCGATCGCTGGGAGTTCAGCTCAACGAAGGGTACGGCCTCACGGAAACCTGCGCTGTCCTGAATTTCAACGAACCGGAATTCAGTGACCGCTCTCTCAAAGAATCAACGGCCTGGCGCGGCCGACTCATTGATGGGCTTGTCAACCTCCTTGTCAGGGGACAGTCACAGGGCAGGAATCCCTTTGCCAGTCTCTCCCGGATCTGTACGCTCTATTTTATCAGCAGGAGTATCGGTTCCATGTTGTGTATAAAACCCGGCACGGTGGGGCGCCCGGTCATCGGAACAGATGAGCGGATAGCGGATGACGGGGAAATCCTCGCCCGGGGTCCCCAGGTATTCGAGGAATACTGGAACCTTCCCCATGAAACAGGACAGGCTTTCACTGAAGACGGGTGGTTCCGGACGGGTGATATCGGATGGTTCGACGATGATGGGTTCCTCTCTATCACTGACAGGAAAAAGAACCTCTTTGTCACGTCGGGAGGGCAAAACATAGCCCCTCAGCCCATCGAGCTGGCCCTGACGGCCCAACCCGGTATCGATCAGGCCATTCTGATCGGTGACGGAAGAAAATACTGCACTGCTCTTATCGTTCCCGACTTCGAAAAACTTTTCCAGTTCGCTGAATCCATGGGTCTCGCGGCATCTACACCGGAAGGGCTGGTGAACACCCCGGAAATCCAGGCACTCATACGAAGTCGGGTGGACGAGGTGAACCGCCGCGTGCCCCGTCACGAACAGGTGAAATATTGCTCCATCCTGACGGAGCCATTCCGGATCGAAACCGGCGAGTTGACACCGAGCATGAAGATGAAGCGGCGGGTCATCGAGGAGAAGTTCAGCCGGGAAATCGAGGCAATGTATCGGGATAGGGGCGGCGAGGATACCTGACCGCCCGAGGCGGACTGGGACGCTTTTTACGAGGGCGGAGACCTTTTGAATTTTGTCATTTCGAGGAGCATCGCGACGAGAAATCCCTGTCCCGGGCAAAGCGAGGGATCTTTTAGACTTCTCACATGCGTTCGAAGCGACGGGGGAGAGGTCGAAATGACGAAATCGATAGTTTTAAAGGTCTCAGCTTTCCATTAGAAGGAGCCCAACTGGCATACACTGATTTTAACTGCAAGAGCCTCGCAGGCCGAGGCCACGTCCATGCGGGCACAGCCTAATCTCCGGGCGACCTCCCAGCAGGCGGCGCAGGATATTCTGCCGTCCTCAAGAGCTTCTTCGATGGCCTGTTTCATCTCGGGTCTCACCTGAGCGGCGGGCTCGACAATCCGCCTTCGGGACCCGTACCCGAAGAGCCCCAGTTGGCATCGTGAAATACGGTACTCCAGGAGATCAATCGTCATCCCCACATCGGCGGGGTTCCTATTGAGTCTGGCGGCCGTCTTAAAGGCGTTCGCGCAACTAATCGTGCCGTCGCGGGCCAACTCTTCAAGCACCTCGGCCACCCTTCGGTCCGGTTCGGAACCCTTGGGGTGTTTCCCCGCGTAATTTCCTGCATCTTCATGGGTCATACCCTACCCCCCTTGTCATGAGACAGCGCTCTCCTTCGGAGGCGCGGATAACCGTTCGTCACTACACAGGATGATTTTACGGATTCATCGGTATTTGCCAAAGTCGAAAAACGTCCGATAGAGGACGGCTTTGTAAAAGGCTCCTCAAGGCACGACGCGCAGATCCTGAGGAAAGAGACGTACTTTGAGGTACGACGCAGTGACGAAAGAGAGAGCGCCATCAAGCCTCCGGCTCTCGTGCCGGAGGCATACCTCCGGTACCATTTTACGAAGCTGTCAGTATTTCATGTAATGGAACGGTTCGACAGCAGCCAAGGCATCCCTGTCGAGGGTCTCGAACTTTTCCGCTTTCAGAATATCCAGTGTTGTGTCTATCTGATCGATTTCGAGGACGAATACAGCCTTTTCCCAGCTTTCCAAAACAAATCCATATGCATTTTCAATATTTATGTTTTCTCGTGACAGCAGTTGAATCAGCTTGTCCAGTCCACCGGGCTTGTCCGGTATAACAACGGCCACCACGGGCTTGAGGCTGACCGTCAATCCCGCTTCCGCCAGGATCGCATGAGCCCGGTCGGGATCATCAACCAGCATGTTTATGACACCGAAAGCATCGGAACTGGAGATGGTAATGGCTCGAATGTTTATCTTGCCGGCCGCCATGAGTGACGTTACCTTTGCCAGGCGTCCGGGTTTGTTTTCAGCGAAGATAGAAAGCTGGTAGGCAACCATGAGACTCAGTCCTTTCTGTTGTCGATGACGCGAAGGGCCTTGCCCTCTGTTTTCGGCAGGCTGCCCGGTTCCACCAGTTCGACCCGGGGCGTTATGAGAATGTCACTCTGCAGCTCTGCCGCAATCTTTTTTCTCAATTGTTCCAGCTGTTTGAGGTCCCCTGAAAAAAACTCTTTCAACACCTCGACCCGAACGATCATCCGGTCATTATATCCTTCCCGCTCCAGAATAATCATGAAATCGTTACCCACTCCGGCGATCTCCATCAGTTTCTTCTCTATCTGTATGGGAAAGATGTTGACGCCCTTCAGAATCATCATGTCATCGGTCCGCCCCGTAATTCTTGCAATGCGACGGTGTGTTCTACCACAGCCACAGGGTCCTGGTATGAAACGGGTCAGGTCTTTCGTCCGGTACCGGAGAATGGGCATGCCTGTGCGTTTCAGTGTGGTCAGAACCAGTTCCCCCTCGACGTCGTCCTCGACAGGCTTCAAGGTATCGGGATCGATGATTTCAACAAAAAAATTATCTTCCCAGACATGGAGGCCCTCTTGGCAGGGACATTCGAAGGCTACTCCGGGACCGTTCATTTCTGACAGGCCGTAGGAGTTGTATGCCGTAAGGCCATAAAACGCCTCTATTTTCTGCCTCGTCTCTTCCGAATGGGGCTCCGCTCCCAGAAAGGCGATGCGGAGGCCGGTGTCCCTGCGAGGATCCAGGTCCATTTCCTCAAAGATCTCAGACAAATGCAGGGCATAGCTGGGAATGATATGTATGACGGTTGTTTCAAAGTCTCTCATGAGTTGTATCTGCCGTTTGCTGTTCCCCGCACCGGCGGGAATCGTCAGGGCTCCGATTTTTTCGGACCCATAGTGAAATCCCAAACCGCCCGTGAACAGGCCATAGGTCATCATGTTCTGAAATACATCAGTTTTTCTCATGCCTGCCATGTACATGGACCGTGCCAGAAGATTCGTCCAGGCTTCGAGATCCCCGGCGGTGTGAAATATGACCGTTGCCCGACCCGTAGTTCCCGAAGATGAATGCATTCTCACCAGTTCATCCTTCGAAAGGGCAAGGAGCCCATAGGGCCAGGCTTCCCTGAGGTCATCCTTGGTGGTAAGCGGTAATCTCTGAATGTCGTCAAGGGACCGGATCGATTTCGGATCGAGGTTCGTACGTTTAAAGAAATTTCCGTAGAACACCGAATCGGCGGCATTGTTTACGGTCTGTATCAACCCTTCGAGCTGCAACTCCTTCAGGGCTTGGGGATTCATGGTTTCCACTGCCGGTTCCCAGTACATGGTGCATCCAACCTCCGGAGATTTTTCTGCTGCGATGTATACATTGTCAGTTCCGCCGTATCTTCGTCCGACATGGCCGGCCACGGAGTTATCGGAACCCGGCGGAATTTTAAAACTTTATTGCTATGACAGGGCAACCGGCATTGAGAATGACATGTTGAGCCGTCGATCCCATGAGGAACTTCCCCACCTTTGATTTCTTCTGTACACCGACAATGATCTCATCGGCTTTTTTCTGTCTGGCATATTCCACAATATCTTCTCCCGGCGAAAGACCTCTCACCAGAAGACTTACTTCGCATGGAATTCCTTCCTTTTCAATCCGTTCCCTGGCCCGGTCCAGGGCGTCCCGCGCAGAATGAACGGTGTCGGCGCTGTCTTTCGAACCTCCCTCGAGGGATGTTACGAGGTATATGGTTCCATTGAAGGTTCGTGCATGCTCGATGGCCTTTTCGACCATTTTCTCCGACTGCTTCGAATGTCTGTAGGCAACAACAATATTCATATTCACCACACCTCCCTCGATCGAGAAACCCTCTGGATTATGCCGGCGGGCCTCCTCCGTCACACGAGTATGACCGGACCGCACTCACGCCGTACAGGGTGATATCTAGCACACATTGCGTGTGAGCTCAATTACACCGGGCGGACGGGAGCGGCTCTTCAGCCGGAGACTGGTCCCCTTACAGCAGAGTACTCGATTATGACACGCCTCCGGGAGGAAAGAATACAAGAACATGGTCACGTTTCGTTTTCGGACGAGGAAGATTCCGCCGTTTCACTCTCCCTGAAGGGATTGAAGCGAGGCTGAAAAACGGGCAGAGTCGCCATGGATTTCTCCGTCAGGGCCGACAGATCCATTCCAAGCCGCAACCATGCGCGAAACTGCTCATCAGCGGCGGCCCTGTAATTGAGATAGTTTTTTATAGTCTGCTCAAGATAGCTCTCAAAAAACTCGCTCAAGACCGTCTCCCCGTACTGAACGATGAGATGCAGCAGGGACACCGGCAAGAGGCTGTTTCTCCTTCGAGATTGTTCCAGTATGATCTGCGTCAGGATAAAAGCGGTCACATCCTCCCCGGTCTTGGCATCGGCAACGGCAATACGTCGTCCTTGTCGTATGGCTTCCATAACGTCATCAAGTTTCACATAGGCGCTCTTCTCCGTGTCGTAAAGGCGCCGGTTGGTGTATTTCTTCAGATTCAGCGTATTATTGTTCATGGGACTCACTTCGCATCTTTCTCTATTAATCACTATTCATACACAATGCTCAACCGCATTGCAACAACAAAGTGGCGAGCTGACGTGACTCATTGATGGGAACACATAGCATAATATCTTATATTACTTGATCTTTAGACTGACATCAGAAAAAATTTTACCGGAAACATTACAACAGAAAAATATGTTGCGTTGCAATAAATAATGCTTGACAAAGAAAGCGGCTCTGGTGTATTGCAAAAACATACATTCAAAACAACGTGACGAAAGGAAACAAATGTATGAACCAGACAAAGCTTGCCAGACAAATGATCGAGTTTTACAAGGCGACCTTTGATAACAGTTTCAACGCCCTGACCATTCTCCAGGAACAGACGGAGAAAATGGCCGGTCTCTTCCTGGATCAGTCGCCCTGGATCCCCAGGGAGGGCAAAGACACCGTAAAAGAATGGATAGCAACCTATAAGCGCGGCCGAGATATTTTCAAGCAAAATGTTGATGAAAGCTACGGAAAGGTCAAGGAATATTTCGCGACCGCCGGCAGGACTGAAGATACATAACCCGGCAGAAACACTGTACGGCACGGGAAACAGGGGACGAATAACCGCAAACAACATACCTAAGGAGGACGCTATGATGGATCCAAAGAACGTTGCACGACAGATGATACAGTTCAACAAGACCGCCTTTGACAACACCTTTGACGCCATGACTGTTCTGCAGGATCAGACGGAAAAGATGATGGGTTCCTGGATGGATCAGAACCCCATGTTGCCCGCCGAAGGCAAGAAAGCCGTCAACGACTGGCTCAAAGCCTACAGGAAGGGGTGGACCGATTACAAGGCAGCCGTCGATGAAAGCTACAGAAAGGTGGAAGAATTTTTTACCATCGCTGAAAAAGGCAAAAAAGGTTGAACGCACCGTGAGGTCCGCGTCGAAGCAATGATCTATCCGCCCGGCAACGATCACGTTTATCGCCTTGTTATGGAGTGCCAGGAAAAAGTGGCCGATGTCAACGAAACGTTGACTCAGGCCACTTTTGACTCCTTGAGCAGGCTGAACCGTCACTGAATGAGTCTTCTCGCCCAGGTCGGCACCATCGCTTCCGCTTGGGGAAAACCGGCTACGTCTCTGGTTGAACTTGAAAAGGCGGAACGTGAGTACACCGCGGAAACTACTCTGGAAACCATGCGGGCGGGCCAGCTTTACCTGTTGAGCCTGCTGGTCTATCTTCACGACTTCATACGGCACCCGAAGCATTGCCCTGGTTGAGTGCATGCGGCATCTCCCGGTGACAATGTTCGACAATCAATTGAATTTCAAAGATATTCAGGACAAGAGAGTCCGGTGGCTGATCTGTTATGCCGAAAAGGATGACCTTGTTGACAGGGACGCCGCTCTTGCGCCGCTGGATTTTGTTGATGCGGAAGTCACTGTTTTCCCCAAGGGGCACGGGGCCATTGCCACGTCCTGGTCCCGCCCGAAGTCTGAATTCGCTCTGCATAAGCGCTTCGGTGCCTATCGCGGCCCGGTCCGTTTCCAGCTCGACCTGGATGAAGAAGGCGACTCCCGTAACCGTTCAAGAGTATCATAGGAGGTGTCTCATGGACTCGCAATTTCTGGAATTCTGGGGTCAGTCTCTGCTCAACCTCGCTCGGGGGCAGCGCCGGCTTGAAGAGTTGAGCCGATGGATGAGCGGGACGGCTGGAGGAGCGGGTACCGACCGTCTCATCGATCTTTTTCGTACCTCCTACGGCCTCGACAAGCTGGAAAAAGACGGTCCCGAATACCTGAAACTCTTCGAAAAGGCGTCCCGTTCCTACCAACAGTCCCTTCGGGAATATCTATCACTCTTTAACGTGGTGCCCCGGGACGACATGGAAGCCCTTCAACGGGAATGCGACGCTCTGAAGGCTACAATCGCCGATCAGGAAAAGATCATCGGGCGCCTTAAGAACATCATCGACACGAGCGGCCGGACACCGGAAGAAGCAACCCGGGAACTCAAGAACCTGCTCGAGAAGCAGACCCTTGAGTTCCAGAAAATGATGAAGACCATGGGTCAGGCCTTCGTCCGGAAAGAAACAAAAAAATCAAGAAGCAGATAGGACGAGCTCGTAGAAAGTCTCCATACCTGTCGAACGCGATCGCTTTGTGAAAAAGCCCGCGGCAGGACGGGCAAATCATGAAGGATGAGACGTACTTCGAAGTACGTTACAGTAACGAAGGATGCGCCCCGACACGGCATCCGGCTGTAATGCAGGATGTTGCGTCCTCCGGTACCTTCTTATAAATCCACCGGACAGGAAACCAGGTCAGAACCAGCTGCGGTGTCTCCAGGTTTCCTCCTTCAGCTCCTTCATGTCGCTCTGTAGCATCAGATACAGGACAGCATTCTGGATCGCCAGCCCCCCCTGGGATGCCAGGGCCGTTACGTGCATTATCTCGTCCTCCGTAAAGTCCTTCAAAATACTGCTGTATAGACGAAGGACACCGATGACCTCGTCCTTTGCCCTGATGGGAACACAGAGGATAGAAACAATACCTTCTTTTTTCTTCGCCTCCCTGTACTGCACGCCCTCGTTCCGGGAAGCGTCTTTAATGACCACCGATTTACCCGAAAGGGCCTGGGCGATGCTTTTCTCCGCCGAAACGGGTCCCTTGTTCAGATACGTATCGCTGAGGCCGTGGCTGGCGACAAGGGTCAGATGCTTTCGCTGTTCATCGAGAAGGCGGATGCTTGCCGCCTTGACGCCGAGGGCCTCGGCTACATTGCTCGTCAGCGCCTGCAGAATGTCCTTCAGGTCCAGGCTCGCGTTGATATCCGCCGCGAGCTCGATGAAAATCCGGTTGTTGTCCCTGAGTTTCTGAATCAGACGGGCAGTTTCTATTGCCATGCCTCCATGCTCCGCGAGAACGGTCAGGAACGCGATTTCTCGATCGGTGAACTCCCGAGGCTCCGCCGTGTACAAGGCAAGGGTACCGATCATTTCCCCCCGGACCATCACTGGTACAACAAGAAGGGAGACGATGCCTTCCCGTTTCTTATGCTCCCGGTTGTTGTCACTCGATCCGGGATCCGTGGCGGCATCACGGTAATAGATAAAGCCCTTTCCCGTGAGCTCCGGCATTATCTTCCTGATATGGCTGATATCCGAATGCACATAGCCTTTGGAAAGCCCGGTGCTGGCCGCGAGAACATAGGTTCCCCTGTTCTCGTCGAGCAGAAACAGGGCGGCCGCCTTGCCCTCCATTGTCTCTGCCGCACTGCGCACTATCAGATTCAGAATTTCGTCTCGCTTCATGGTACTTCCAAAGACCCGCGAAACTCTCGTTATCGTTTTGAAATAGTCGTTTTGATCGCTCATGGTTTTTCCCCCACAGCCCTTTGTAACTCTTCCTGTTCAGAGACGGTTGTTCCGGCCGCCATTTTTCCGGCCGGGGAAACCCCTTCCCCCCCGGACTTCCACCCGGTTCCTCCGGACTTCTTCCCGGGCGCTTTTCCCTCCGGGGCACCTTTCTTGTTTCGAGACCGTTTCGGTTCGTCCCGTTCTTTGAGCCACTGGGCGATCCTGGGCGCGAACTCCCTCTGACTTTTCGAACTGACATATATACCTATGTGGCCTGTATCGAGTGCGATGTTCGTTGCGTCGGTACTGCCGGTCTTATGAATCAGCATGTCACAGGCCGCGGGCGGAACCAGGTGATCGTAAAGGCCATAAAAATTGAGGATCGGCATGGTAAGATTCTTCAGGTCAACCCTGCGCCCGCCGACCTCCATCCTGCTCTGGATCAGCAGATTCTTTTGATAACCGTCTTTTATAAACTGCCTGAATGTTTCACCGGGAACATCGGGACTGTCAAAAATCCACTTCTCCATACGAACAAAGTTCTCCACGAAGGCTTTGTTGTCCATGTTCTCAAAAAAACCAACGTATTTGTCAATCATGAGCCGAGGCGGGTTCATCAGGAGAAACCCTAAATTCATCAGGTCTGCGGGAATATTGCCGTAGCTGTCCACGAACCGGTCCACATCGATGTTTTTCATCCATACATGGAGGAGGCCCGTGTCGGTGTCGAAATTGGTCGGGGTAACGGTGGTGATGAGGTTCTTGATTTTTTCGGGATACAGGGCCGAGTAAATGACGCAAAAGGTGCCCCCCATGCAGATGCCCATGAGGTTTATTTTTTCAAGATCGTGCCGTTTGCGGATCAGGTCGACCACGTTGTTCATATAGCCGTTCACATGGTCATCGATCGTAAGGAACCGGTCTTTACGGGTAGGATAGCCCCAATCGATCATGTACAGATCGATTCCCTCATTGAGAAAGGTCTTCACCACACTCCGGTCGGGCTGAAGGTCCAGCATGGTCTCTCGGTTGATAAGCGCGTAGACAACCAGCAGCGGCACTCTGAGCTGCTGTTCGCCTTCGAGCAGGTAGTGCTTGAGTTTGACCCTGTCTTCTTCATAGACCACCTCATAGGGAGTCTCGGCAATATTCGACGACAGGGGACCAAGAAGAACCTCCGAGGCCCGCGCAACCCGCTCCTGTGTTTTTTCAGCATCTTCAGACAACTTGTCCAGGATGAGATCAAGGGGTATCTTTGGCTGTGTCATTGATCCGGCCTCCTTTCACGTCAGTCGAATCATCGCGATCCTTTCTCAAGCCGACTTTCCAGTTCCCTGACCTTTTTCTTCATCAGGTAGAGTTCTTTGTACAATTCATCCATTTCCCTGTAGGTCGGTATGGGCATGGACTGGAGCATATCCTGCAACACCTCGTTTCGGGATATGATGTATTCCGACAGATTACTCAAAAGAGTCTCCAGGGTCCTGGTGTATTCCGGGGACTTGAGAAGCGTCATGAAGTGACCTTCGAGAATCCTGATAAACATGGTGTAGTATTCCCGGGTTTCCTCGGGAAGCTTTCCATCTCCGGCCAGTTCGTCCAGACGTTGCTGCATGACTTTGAAAGATTGTTCGAAGGGCAGAAAGAGGAGCGACAGGAACTCAATGGCGACCATGTTCATCAGATTCACTTTGTCGAGAAACTGGTTTGCCCGTTCCTGATAGAATCTGGTCAGGCCCAGCTGGGGAACCTGCAGAAATTGTCTCAACTCCTCTTCATAAATATCTTTGAGGGCCTTGAAGAAATCCTGATCTACGGATTCAAGCTGGTAGGCTTCCACCCGTTGCCCGATGGTTCCGGCCCGTTCGATGGCTTTTTTTTGCATTTCGAAGCAGGCGTCCCACGTTGTTTCGGCAATCTTCATGAGTATGTCGGGCATCATGGCGGTTCCCTTTAAAACAGCATTGGCCGTTTCGGGTTCACTCATGAGCGCCTGCAGCGACTGCCATGTTTTCATGGCCGCCTCCCACGATTCGACAGACCGGCCCTTCTTCCCCGACTCCAGGCCGGATGAAGGCACGGCACTCACCATCTTTATAAACGTGGACATCATGTCACTGCCTGTTTTCAGCCAAGCCTCCGCGAGGGCCGGGCCGTCAGAACTATCCTGCCGACGATCATCCATCCCACACCTCTTTCGCTGTGGTCCCTGAAGTGCTGACTCTCTTTATCTGCAGATTAACATTGCAAAGAAGTGCTGTCAACTGCCGGGACCGCAGGAGGAGCAGCAAATGGATGTGCCCGGTTTGTGTTCTACGATGGCAGAAGGGGCGTTATATCCCCCGTCCTGGAAACCCACCGGAGTTTGCGGACTCCTCACCGTACCGGGAAGACGTTTGAAGAAGATTTCCCCGGCTGTTTATCGATTTCCAAAGCGTAAGAAATTTTTTCAAGCATTTCCTTTTCACGGTACGTGTACACACCGTCTGCGAGAGCCACCCGCCTGACGATCCCCATGGCATCCCGCCGTTCCTCCTCGCTCCGGATAAGCTTCGCCAGCGCCGCTATCGCCCGGCCTTCATCAATCTCCAGTAATCTCGCCTGGACCCGAATCATGCGCCTGAAATCACGAGGATGCAGCTTCTGCAAGACTTTGTGCGTCTGCGCTATATCCAAAGCTATTCCGTAGTGACGGCGGCTGATGGTAGGTGTCGATCGAACCATGGCGGCAATCGCGCGGATCAGCCCCTCTCCATAGCCTCCCTCTTCCGGTTCGGGAAGGGGCTTTACTGCCGAAATGTCCGGTTCTTCGACGGTCATCCCCCCCGCTTGAGACCCCACGTCTTCGGCAGGTCTGAAGAACGTCTTCAACAGATCGTTTTCGTAGACCATCCGGAACGTCAGCTCCTGGTAGCGGTCACGGGCATCGCGGTAGAGATTGAGGATGCCCGCCATATACTCGGAAAAGCGTTTCTCCATTTCGAGAAAAGGATTTCCCCCGTTGAGAGGTTTTCTGTGTCTGCGGGCCAGGTCGGCGATGTGCTTCAGGGGTTTCAGTGAGGGGTTCATGTCAGATATCATGACTCTCTGAAGGCGCAGAGGGTGCATCCACCGCATCAGTTCCCCCGTCAACTCCGTCGTCCCCATCTTGATCCACGGCCTCAAAAACACCCCGTACATGGACTCGTTCCAGTCCGAAACAGCATGGACAAACTCGAAGCTTTTTTCACTTTCCCCATCGTCGGCCATGGATGTAATGTCCGCCATGGTACGTTCTTCGAAGCGAGCTGCGAATTCTCCCGTTTCGGGGTCACCGTCGATCACCATTTCGTAGAGCCCGGGCGGAAGATAATCGATCATATCAAAATGGCCGATTATATTGCGATGTTCTTTTTTCGCCACACTTTTTGAGACAAAAATGCCCAAGTGGCCGATGTTTTCGTGGATAATGTACACTATGACCTGGCCCGCCTTTTTGAGTTCTTCCACTGAACCGTAAACGCGTGGAATCCAGTTGAGGGCCTGTTGAGGCGGTGTAATATTGTCGCCCCAGGAGGCAAATACCACGATGGGGCTTTCTATGTTCCGTATGTCGATGGTTTTGCCGGGGCGGAGCTCCAGCCTTCCCCGCTCCAGTTTATTGCCCACAAAAAGGTTGCTCACGATAAAATGAATTTCCTCATCGGAAAGATTGAAAAAACCACCCCACCATTTTTCGAATTCCAGGTACCGCTCTTCCTCTGTGTCAACATTGGCGTAGAGGTAGTATTGTTTGGCCCAGAGGGTGTTCGCCGGGTTCAAGGATTCGAAATTGTACACCAGGTTGGCACCGTCAAAGATGCCATGCCCAAGGTCGCTTAACAGTGCAGTCAACCAGGCACCGCCCAGGAGACCTCCCCGATAGCGCATCGGATTTGCCCCCTCGACGCCCGCCCAGTACGAAAGGGGAGCGCCGTTCAGGACCAGGGGACCGGTGATGTCCGGCCTGTCGGCGCAGAGCAGCGCCGCCGCCCATCCGGCTTGACAGTTGCCGATGATGATCGGACTGTCATCATGAGGGTGCAGTCTCATGATCTCCTCGATAAACCTCACCATGGCGTGCTCCACGTCTGCCAATGTCTGCCCCGGCATCGGGTTCGTATAGAACAGTACAAAGTAAACCGTAAACCCGTTATCCAGGGCCTTGCCTACTTTCGAGTCCATGCTGGACCCGCCTATTCCCGGGCCATGGCCGGCTCTGGGATCGATAACGACGATGGGCCTCTTTCTCAAGGCAGGTCGCTTCGGGGGTTTGCAGCGCCGTTTCATGTCATCGGTTCGAATGTCTTTTCTTTCTCCCCGATCCACGATACGGACCAGGGCGTGATTGACGGGTCTCTCAAAGTGGCGCCCGTCAAGAATGATCTCGTAATTGAACGCCAGGACGGGAGGCTGGCCGCTCCGCAAGTGGTCAATGTAACCGTTGCCCCGCTTTCTGAGGATATCCATGAAGATGGCAAACCGCTGGGCGGTATCGACACTGTAGTCGGCACCGTCCTGTATCCATTGTTGAAAAGTCGCTCCCTGTCGGCTGATATTTCCTGTTCCCATACACCTGCTCCTGTGTTCTCACATCATGTATTCAGGGGAGATTACTGCTTCGGACCGCCTGTATCGGGTTGGAAGAAAAAAGAAAGGGAGCGAGGCTCCCCTTCTTTCCTTACTCTAGTGTTTTTCAGGCCTTGGTGGCATGACCACCGCTTCTCCATCCATCACCATTGTTCCATTCTGATTTTCGCACCAGGTTCGAAAGATCACGCGATTTTTTTCGGTTATGACTTCCTTCGCCTCCACAACGGCCGTGATGGTGTCGCCTATATAGACGGGTGCCGTAAACTTTGAGAACTGACTGATGTAAATGGTTCCCGCACCCGGAAGCTTCATTCCGAGGACCGCCGAGACCAGGCTCGAACTCAAGGCGCCATGGGCGATTCTTTTCTTGAACATGGTCGTTTTGGCGTATTCCTCATTAATGTGCGCGGGGTTCTGGTCCGTGGACACACCGGCAAAAAGGATGATATCCGCATCGGTTATGGTTTTCTGAATCCTGGCTTGATCCCCTGCCCTGATACGGTCGACGGGTATTCCGATAAGGTCCATAGGATGCTCCTCCCCACATTCTGAATCCTGTTTTTTGTTGGGGCAGTCTACGCCAAGAACCTTTCTGTGTCAAGAACGACGACTTCGGGGATACTGTCTTTCCTTTTTTCTTGCAACTTGAAGCTGCAATACTTACAGTGGTGATGAACGTGCAAAAAGCTCCTTGAGGAACGGCGCCCACATCCTGAGGAATGAGGCGTGCTGTGAGGTACGACACAGTGACGAAGGCCGGAACGCAATCAAACATCCGGTACTCATTGTACGAAGCCGTCAGTAATGATTCCTGATATCGTACAAGGGTTTGCGTAGGGCCGGGGTATGGAGCCATGCCTGAAATTTCCATTGACACTTGGAGAAACGCCGTGGTTTCTCCCGAAAAAATTATTGATAACATCGATCCGGGGATGAAAATATTCCTGGGAACCGGCGCGGCGGAGCCGCGGACCCTCATCAAGGCCATACTGAGCTCAAAGGCGAGAAACCTCAGGGATCTCGAATTAATACAGTTGATAAGCTTGGGAGACGCACTCCCCCGGGACCAGGACCAGGATTACAAGTATCGCCTGAAAACCTTTTTTTCGGGCTACGTTGCAAGCGATGCCATCCGCCAGGGGCGGGTCGATTATATTCCCACGATATCGTCCCGGGTCCCCCGCCTGATCAGCGCGGGGATTATTGATGTGAATGCCACTTTCGTCCAGATCACCCCTCCGGACAAGCGCGGGTACGTAAGTCTCGGCGCCGTCGCCGATGCCTCCCGTCAGGCCATGGAGCGGTCGACTCTGGTTGTCGGGGAAATCAGTCGGGACATTCCCTACACCATGGGGAACACCTTTGTTCACATAGACACATTCGACTACCTGATTGAAGCCACGGAACCGCCTCTGTACTTCCCCCGCTGGCCTGTCACGGAAGTGTATAGAGACCTTGCCCTGAACGTTGCCTCCATGGTGGAGGACGGAAGCTGCATCGGCTACACCTTCGGCCCCCTTTTCGAAGCCCTCGTGGAACCGCTGTCACGGAAGAAAGACCTGTCCATTCACTCCCTCATCATGACGGATGCCCTCATGGAGCTTATCGAAAGCGGTGCCGTGTCAAACAGAGGAAAACGGTTTTTCACAAACAAGAGTGTCATCTCTTATGCCCAGGGCACGAAGGAGTTGTATCGATGGCTTGACGGGAACCCCACCATTGAATTCCAGGGTGTGGACACGATAATGGACCCTCTTATCATGGGCAGTCTCGAGAAATACGTCAAGATCCTGCCGGCGCGGAAAATCGACCTGACGGGCATCGTAGCCCTGCAGGTGGGAAAACAGAACGTGACCCTGGATCCCGGCGAAGTACACTCAGTGTTCATGGGTGTTGCCCTTTCCCCGGGCGGACGTGCCATATTCGCCCTTCCGAGCCGCAACCGGTTCGGTACTCCTAATATCATCCTGTCGGCAAAGGAATATCCCAACCAGTTTACAAACCAGGAATCACTGGATCTTGTCATCACCGAATTCGGAATCGCCTCCATGCGCGGGCGGACCCAGCGGGAACGGGCCCTCGCGCTGATCGACATAGCCCACCCCGATGACCGGCAAAGCCTGGTGGAAGCGGCGAAGGAGGCCAACATATTGTACAGGGATCAGATTTACCTGACGGAGTCGGGCCACTGTTACCCCCATGAAATCTCCTTCCGCCACACCTTCAAAGACAGACTTTCCGTATGGTTCCGTCCCATAAAACCTTCCGACGAAGATGACATGCGCAAGCTGTTTTATCGGTTCTCCGACCAGTCCGTCTATTACCGGTACTTCACACCCCTGAAAACGATGCCCCATATGCAGATGCAGGAATATGTCAATATCGATTACCGCGATGTCATGTCCATCGTGGGCATTATCGTGGAAGAAGGAGTGGAGCGTATCATTGCCGAGGGACGCTATGCCCATCTGCAGAACAGTTCCTATGCCGAAATGGCCATCGTTGTCGATGAACAGTATGTCGGCATGGGGATTGCCGCCTATCTGCTGGACTTGCTCATCAACACGGCAATCAAGCAAGGCATAAGGGGCTTCAAGGCCGATGTGCTGACGGAAAACAAGCCTATGCTCAAGGTCTTTGAAAAATCCCGGTACCCCATGCACGCCGTTGTCAAGTCCGGTGTTTATGAAGTCACCATACCCTTCACCACGGAGAGAGGGGAAGTCCCGTCAAAAAACGACGGCTCGTGAGGAACAAGGCCCATGCTGCACGCAGTTATCATGGCGGGGGGACGGGGAACCCGTTTCTGGCCCGCCAGCAGAGAGACACGACCCAAACAGTTCCTGGCCATAACGGGCGAGAAATCTCTGTTGCAACAAACAGTTGACCGGATTCTCCCCCTGATCCCCCCGGAACATATCATCGTTGTTACCGGCGAGGTCTGCCGGGAGGAAACCTGCCGGCACCTTCCTGAACTGCCGGCTGAAAATATCATTGCTGAACCCTTGGGCAGAAACACGGCTCCCTGCATCGGGCTGGCCGCCCTTTTCATCAGGAAAAAGAATCCCCGGGGGATCATGGTCGTGCTTCCCGCGGACCACGCGGTGACCAATGAAGACGCGTTCCGGGGCGTGATCACCCGGGCGGCGGCGGCGGCGGCGGCGGAGCCCTCCCTGGTGACCATCGGTATCAGACCGAGCTTGCCGGAAACGGGCTTCGGCTACATCGAGCGCGGTGAACCGGCAGCCCTCTCCACGGACGCTGATATTTACCGGGTCGCCGCCTTCAGGGAAAAACCCGATGCAGAGACTGCCCGCTCGTTTCTCGAAAAAGGGACTTTTTACTGGAACAGCGGTATCTTCGTCTGGACGATACCGGTCATCATGGATGCCATCGCCGGGAACCTTCCCGACTTGTACGGCGAGCTCCTGGCTCTGGAACCCACCTTGGGCACAGACGGCGAAGCCGCTGCTATTCGAGCCGCTTACGAACGGATCAGCCCCGTATCCATCGACTACGGTGTCATGGAAAAAACACCGAACGTTCTGATCGTCACCGGGGATTTCGGCTGGAACGATCTGGGAAGCTGGGACGCCCTGGCCGAACTGGCGCCGAAAGATGAACGGGGAAATGTGCTTCGGGGGACCGTCGTGGCCGTCGACACAAACAACGCGCTTGTCCTGGGAAGGGGAAAACTGATCGCCCTCGTCGGGGTGGAGGATATCGTGGTCGTAGAACAGGATGACGCTATCCTGGTGTTGAAGCGCGGGAAATCCCAGGACGTGAGGAAGGTGGTGGACCACCTGGAACACAATGACCTGAAGAGGTTTCTCTAGCATATGGAGGCCGCAACGATTGTCGGTCTGTCCCTGGCCCTGTACGTGGTGATCATGAAGTTCAGGTACGGATAAACTCCCGCCACAGGCCAGGCAAAGAGGCATCGCACCTCACGGCATGCGTTGGATTACTGAGAATATATGATTTTCCCGGCCTCCCGCACATCGTATCCGGGAATGTTCCGTGTCAGCTTCGACAGGGATGACGGCTCGAGAAATTCGATGAAACGCTTCATGGGCGCCGTCGCCACCAGCTCTCCGGGAATGACAAGATCAAACCGCTCGTCCTTGAGGGGAATGAATTCGAGACCCAGGGGGTGTGTCACATACTCAATGCCGAGACCACAGTCGGCCTCTTCAAAAAAGACCGTCATGGCCGTTTCCATGTGGCTGTCGACAGTACCCGTATTCCGGGGACGGTTATTGTCGTTGAGTCCCTCTTGTCGAACGAGATATTCAAAAAGCACCGCGGTTCCCGATTCTTTATTCCGACCGACGAAGCGGACATCTTCCGCTGCCAGGTCCCTGATGCCCTTTATACCCTTGGGATTGCCCGCCTTGACGATAAGACCCTGCTTCCTGCGCCAGAGCGCAATGACGCTCAGGTGATGGTCGCCCAGGTGGCGCTTGACGTAGGGGATGTTGTATTCACCCGTTTCCAGGTCCAGGATGTGCGCGCAGCAGGCTTGGCACTTGCCCTGCACCAGGGCATGAATACCGGCGATGCTTCCTACGGGGGCATAGAAGGCCAGTGCTTCGGGGAGATTTTCCCGGGAGTACCTGGCGAGCAGCCTCGACAGGAGAACATCGTCGCTGCCGGCAATGGAAATATCCCGTTCACGCTCAACGTTTTCGTCGATCCACCGCGTTATGTGATTACGAGGAAAGAGCCATTTGCCGGCTATGCGCACCCGCGGAACATTACCGTCGCGAACGAGCTGGTACACCTTCTTTTCATTGAGCCGAAGCATCTCTGACAGTTCTTTGGTCGTAAGCATTTCGTTCATAGCAGCGTCCTCTTTTTCAGATTTCCCGACCGTCCTGATTCCCCGTTCCAGCCTGATTCCGGAAGTAGCCGAAGAATTCTCTGATATCGGACCCGGGATCGTCCAGTTTCGCCTTCAGTATGGCCGCCGCTCCCGCCGCAGCCACCAGCGGAGGTTGTCCGCCGCCACGGCTCCTAGATCACCGATTCTCCCGCAGGGGCTGCTTGAAGTCAAGATCACAAAATCGATAGTTTTTCACAGGTCTTTAGTCCCCTCCTGCAGCCGGCTCCAACCGCCGATCCTGATACAGCTCCGACAGGGCTTGAGGCAGGATTCTCATTATTTCAACTACCATGCGGCACCTTTTCTTTCGAAGCCTTCGGCAGAGCATGTATCGGTGAACAGTAATCATCAACACCGGTGACTGCCCCGGTATTTTGGCGGTGATCACCCCAATCCCGCGTCTCCTGAAAAAAAGGCCGACAGCGATGATCATCTCGGGATTGTAATTTGTTGCCCCGCGAATATCCGGTCACGAGATTCAAGACTGTTGGCAGCCATCAGCGTTTCTATACTGGTGCCAAACCGTCTCGCGATGGTCCCGAGCGTGTCTCCCCGGCTGACGGTGTAGAGCTGTTCAGGCTTTCGGACGCTTCCGGTGTTTTTATCGCTTGCGGCGGGGATGATAATTTTCTGCCCTGCCTGGATATGGTTTCGTGACTTGAGGTTGTTTGCGTGAACCAGGTCATCCACGGCCACGCTGTAGCGGTGCGATATCCGCTCCAGCGTATCGCCCCGGGCAATAACATGGGTCGATGGACGGTCCGGAGAGGCGGATGCCCTGGACGACGAGGCGGCGCTCTTAAGAGTGAGACGCTGACCGACGAAAATGCGGTCACGGGAACGAATATTGTTGAAACGCATCAACTCACCCATGGAAACGCCATAACGGCGTGATATCTGCTCCAGTGTGTCACCCCGGGCAACGACATGGGTCGATGGACGGTCCGGAGCGGCGGATGCCGTGGATGACGAGGCGGCGCTCTTAAGAGTGAGACGCTGACCGACATAGATGAGGTCATGCGAACGGATGCTGTTCATCCTTGCCAGATCCGTCATGGACACACCATACCGCCTGGCCACCCGTTCCAGGGTGTCACCCGCCTCCACGGTATAGACCGCTGGAGTCGGTTCCGGAACGTCGGCTAAGCCCCCGCCGGGAATGTTCAGCTGCTGGCCCACGTATATACGGTCGCGGGAACGAATGTTGTTCATTTCCATAAGCGTCCGCACGGTGGTCCCGTGATCGACCGCTATCCGCTCCAGCCGGTCCCCTTTTCTGACTGTGTATGTGATTTCCTCCCGCGCGAGAACGATGGAGGGGGACTGGGGACGGTACCGGACGTCACGCTCCCTGAATTCAGCGGATACCTGGTTAGGCAGGTATTCCGTGACGGAAGCGGCTATGGCCCAGGCGATATCTTTTCGGAACTCCGTGTTTTTAAGCAGGAGTTCTTCCTGGTAATTCGACAGGTAAGCCGTTTCGACCAGAACTGATGTTATGTCTGGAAGCTTGAGGACGCGGAAAGGCGCTCCCTGGACGGTCGCGAACTTGAGATCGTTTGCCCGCTTGAGGTTCGCAAGGGCTATGGAACCGAAGGAACGGGACTGGTTGAGAGATTCCGTCTGCAGCATGTTCAGGATGATGGGATCCGCTTCATCGTTGCCTCCGGTACCGGGATCACCGCCAAGAATGTCGGAAAGATTCTGGCTCGCCGCGAGGAGCCGCGCCGCTTCGTTGCTCGCGCCTATGGTCGAGAGGCAGTACACCGATGATCCCCGGGCCGATCGAACCGGCGCCGCGTCGGCATGGATGCTGATGAAAAGATCGGCATTGTACTGGCGGGCAATCCTGCCCCTCTGTTCCAGGGAAACGAAATAGTCGCCGTCGCGGGTCAGAAACACCTGGTACCCGCGTTCCGCAAGCATCGTCCGCAGCTCCCGGGCAATCATGAGAACGATGTCTTTTTCACGCGTTCCAAGACGCCCTATGGCACCGGGATCTTCTCCACCATGCCCGGGATCGATGACAACGATCCTTTTAGCTTCGAGGTCGGCGATTCGTATCCGTTCATCGGCTTCCCTCTGTTCCACTTCGGGGATTCTGACGTCAATTACAATCCGGTGGGGCTTGTCAAGGATTTGACCGAGCGTGAAGACCTTCGCAACAACCTGCTCCCCGAGGGCCACCTCAACGCGGGTGGTGTCTCCCGGCAGGGGAACGACCTGAATTCCCTTGACGGCAGGCACATTGAGAGGGTATTCAAGGGCGACATCGGGCAGCAGCTCCGAATGAAAAATGTCTATGACAAGTTTCTGATCCTTCTCCTGGACGTCATAACGAGCCTCTGAACCGGTGTCGATGACAATTCTGGTGTTGTCGGGAGCTGTCCAGTGCCGGACGTTGATAATGTCGCTGAGTGCAAAAACAGGGGTCGGGGACAGAGAAAAACAGATCATGACCGCCGCACACAATGAAAGGGTATTTTTTTTCATCCGCTTTCTACCTGTTTTTGAGAGTGCATGGTACCAGTTTCATATCGATATCACAATAGAATCTGAAAAACAATTTGACAATTCCCCCGCAGGATGACATTTGCTGGTTCCTTTGATTCCTGTGAGAGAGGAACACGATGAAAATTAAGGATATCCTGAACCGGAACACTTTCAGCCTCTCCTTTGAAGTGTTCCCGCCGAAACGGGACGGTAATGTCAGCGGCCTGTACCGCACCATTGAAGAACTGCTCGTCTGGTCGCCCGATTTCATTTCTGTAACCTACGGGGCAGGCGGTGGAACCCGCGATACAACAATACAGATCGCTTCAAAAATCAAAAACGAGATGAAGGTCGAAACGCTGGCTCACCTAACCTGCGTTCAGGCTACCGCCGCGGACATCGCGGACATTCTGAGACAGTTCAAGCGCAACAATATCGAAAACATCATGGCCCTGCGAGGAGATCCTCCGGGTGATGACAAGACCTTCGTCACAACCGAGGGTGGCTTCAGCCATGCGAATGAGCTGGTTGAATTTATCAGATCCGAAGGCGATTTTTCGATCGGCGTCGCCGGATATCCCGAGGTTCACATCGAAGCGGTCTCTGCCGAGGCGGACCTGGATTATCTCAGGAAAAAGGTGGATGCCGGCGGGGAGTTCATAGTCACCCAGATATTTTTTGAAAACGAAGTCTTCTACCGATTCCGTGATCGGGCGGCGCGGCGGGGTATCCGGGTTCCCGTTATTCCCGGCCTCTTCCCCATATTCAACGCGAAACAACTTCCCAAGATAACCGAACTCAGCAACGCACGGATTCCGGTATCCTATTATGAAAGCCTCATGGGCGTCATTGACAGGCCCGAGGAGGCTGAAAAATACGGTATCGAATTCACCATTCGACAGAGCGAGGATCTGTTGCTGAACGGTGTGGCGGGACTCCATTTCTGCAGCATGAACAGGAGTGCCCATGTGATGAGCATATTGTCGGAACTTCCCCTGCCGAAACGCTATGTCCCGGGGCAATAAAAGTATTGAATCTCGCGAAAAGACGTAGTATCTAAAGGTCGTCTCCAAGACTGTTCGCAAAAGGGCGATTAGCTCAGATGGATAGAGCGTTGGCCTCCGGAGCCAAAGGCCATGGGTTCGAATCCCATATCGCCCTCCATGTATGATGTCATCGTACAATGCAGCCCGAACCATCGAACGTGATGATTTTGTAAAAAGCTCCTTGTAATAATGCCGCGTCTCGATCACATCGGCCTTCTTGAATTCTACCGCGTGGAGGAAACCATTGAAGAAGGAAAGGAGCGGACCCGAAACATGGAATCTTATGTACGGGAGCGTGTGGAGTAATGCTGCTTTTTGCCGGTGATATCGGCGGAACCAATACAAGACTGGGAATTTTCTCCTGGGACAAAGGTTTCCGGACCCCCCTTCATGAAGCAACGTACAGGAGCACCGACTACGCGAGCCTCGAGGAGGTCTGTGCCGACTTTCTTCCCTCCACGCAGGTGACGGTGGCCGGCGGGGTCTTCGGTGTCGCCGGCCCCGTAGGGGAATCCCGGATACGGCTGACCAATCTTCCCTGGGTCATTGATAGAGACAGCCTGGCCTCCAAACTGTCCCTGCCGCGGCTTGTGGTGCTCAATGACCTGGAGGCCATCGCCTTCGGCATCGATGTTCTCACAAAAAATGACCTCAAAAAAATCTCTTCAACCGGCGCGATCAAGCCTCACGGCACCCGGGCCATACTGGCGCCCGGAACGGGTCTCGGCCAGGCTTTCATGACCTGGGACGGAAGCCGGTACCGTACACACCCTTCAGAAGGGGGACATGGGGATTTCGCACCCGGAAACGAACGTGAGAGGGCCTTGCTTGCATATCTTCTGAGGCGGTTCGACCGCGTAAGCTGGGAGCGTGTCTGTTCCGGCAGCGCCATTCCCGCTATCTATGAGTTTCTGAAAGACGAAGGCTACTGCGTCGAACCGGAGCGGCTCGCCGAAAAACGCGCCGGTGCCGAGGACATGACGGCACTGATCCTGACAACCGCTGTCCACGATGTACACCCGCCGGACATCTGTAGAGAAACATTGCACATGTTCCTCTCCATACTCGGCGCTCAGGCAGGCAACCTCGCCCTGACCCTTATTCCCACGGGAGGACTCTACCTCGGTGGAGGGATCATTCCCAGGATAGCAGACAGTCTCGAGGAAGGCCCCTTTATGGATGCGTTTTTGAGCAAGGGGCGCCTGGCCCCTCTGCTGGCTACAATACCCGTGATCATCATCCTCGATGAAAAGGTTGCTCTCTGGGGAGCTGCGCGGCGGGGATTTGAACTGATGGCAGGCGGGTGAACGAGATTACCGGCGATGCAACCGGGGACGATAAACAGGACGGATTGTCCGCAAGAAGAAACCATGCCGTCGTTATGACTGACGGCTTCGTACAAGGCGTCTCTGGCGGGCTGGAGCGCTTTTTACGAAGCCATCATCTACGGTGGTTCACGGATCCTCCCGTAAATTCATCCTGTTCAATCTGTCTTTGATGAAGCGTCCCCGATGCAGGTGCTACCGGACCGGACGGTACTGCTGTCCGATACCAGGCTTGGTCAGCACAATCTGCCACACCTGGATGCTCCGGGCCCGAAAAGCGCCCGCACAACTGAGGAGATAGTATTCCCACATCCTCTTGAAAGTTTCGTCAAACCTGGAGGCAAACCTGGGCCAACTCTTCTGAAACCGGTCGTTCCACTTCAGAAGGGTTTTTTCATAGTTGGTGCCCAGGTTGTGAATATCCTCGACAACAAACCGTCCTTCGGCGACTCTTCCGAGCTGGGCCACACTCGGCAGCATGCCGTTCGGGAAAATGTACCGATTGATCCAGAGGTCACAGTTGATGCGCGACTGGTTCCCTCCTATGGTGTGAAGTAGAAAGATACCTCCCTCCTTCAGGCAGCGGTCAGCCACTCTCATAAAGGTCCGGTAGTTTTTCTGCCCCACATGCTCGATCATGCCGACTGACACAATTTTGTCATAGGAACCGCGCATGCTCCGATAGTCCTGGCTGATCACCTTCACGGGCAGACCCGCGCATTGTTCCCTGGCGTAGCGGATCTGCTCCTCGGAAATATTGACCGCCGTGACGGTGCACCCGTAGTGTTCGGCGGCGTATCGGGCAAAACCGCCCCAGCCGCACCCGATATCCAGGACATGATCACTGCTCTTGAGGTCCAACTTCCGGCAAAGGAGATCCATCTTCTTCTGCTGGGCTTCTTCGAGATCGTCCGTTCCCTCGAAGTAGCCACAACTGTACTGGTCGTAAGAATCCAGGAAGGAAAGAAAGAACTCGTTATCAAGATCATAGTGACGCCGGGCGATGATGCCCGCCCGTGACCGGGTCTGGAGATTGAACATACGGGCTCGCAGGTACAGCAACAGGATTTTGAGATTTTTTTTGACCTTTTCTTCCAGGTTTCCCGCAAGTATCCGGCAGATAAGCTCGTCGATACGGGGGCAGTCCCACCAGCCTTCCATGTAGGATTCGCCGAGTCCCAGACTGGCATCCCTCAGAACACGACTGTAAAAACGGTCATCATGAACCTGGATATCCCAGGGATTTGAACCATTGACTGTTGTTCCCGTCTCGGCAAGCAGTCGTTCCACGATTCTTTTATTCGCTTCCATAGATCGTCTCCTCACAGGAAACACAATGCAGCCTGCCCGCACCGCCCCGCGTTATAGTGTCGTTACACTCCGGTTTTCAGCGGGTCTTCCGGAAGCTATGAGAAGCAGACACGTTTTGTGTTCCTACGTAATGCCGTCATGTTGTGCAATAAGGCCTTTCCCAGTGTTATGATTCAAAGTACGGTACGGATCTCTTCAGTATCGGATGGCATGACGTACCACCGGCAGCTTTATCGTAACCGTTCTTTCGCCACCCCAAGAGCCAACTCCCTGTCTTTCGTAAAGAGTCTCCACTCTTTTTTTGATGAATGAATGCCGTCGGCATCCCTGTCCCGCCCCCTGGCACAATACCAGTGTCCAAAACGCTCGACCGTGGAAAAGGGATGATCCTTGGAGCAGAGAACTCCGCAACGATTGATCTCGTTAAAAAATATCGTCTCGTCGGGAATCTGATCATAGGACATGTCTTCAGGCAATTCTATGTGAGACACATCCACATTCCGCGCCTCCTGTTCATCCAGCCAGTCCGATATCTTCATGTGGGTCATCACCTTCCTGTTCTACTTGACAATGAATCCTTCAGGCCACTAACCGCCGCATGAAGAGCCGCTCCAACACAGTATCTTCGCCGGCGTCACCGGCTACTCCGCAAAACGCATCACCGAGTTCGTTCTCCAGCTCAACCAGCCTTTCAGCATTACGGCCGTTACCGACAACTCCAAAACCGGCGGCGATGAACCTTCGGGCCGTCGCTTCACCTATACCGGAGGTCGCCTCGGTGACGATCGCATTACGCACGTATCTGCCAAGCATGATATATGCTCCTGTCAGTGTTTTCTTTTCCGCGTCGAGCAGCACCGGCTTTATGCAGACAACTATACCACAATAGAAGCCAGGAAGTAACCCCCGTGGCAGGGGAGGATGCCGCCGCATGCCGGCCTTGATCCATTCGCTGAACCTGTGACCCATTCCGCGGACAGTGAATGTACAGCTGATGTTGACGGATTCTGCTCGATTCGGGACCGAAGCGGCGGATGTGAATATCGACTGTACGGGATGCCCTGGAGGCATTATCAGCCGAGACCCTATCAAGAATCCGGTTCCGGTGCAGATCCGGCCTTGACGGCGAGTAAAAAACAAAGGGCTCAATCAGAGGTTCGAACAGCCCCGACGGCGCGCGTGTCATTGAAACCTGTTCCTGCACATTGCGGGCGGACGAGAGGTTTCAAAATATGTGACATTTTTACAGCCTCCGTTTGTTCCTGAATTTTGAGGAGAACAGAGCAGGCAAAGGTTACACAATGATGACGGTTGGGCACATATTCGGTGAAACTGACGGTACACAGAACAAATGATATGAAGGCGGCAATTGACTTTTTTGAAAAACATGCGAAGTTATGGACGTTCATCACAATGCCCCGTTGCGCGTACATCCCGGTGACCGATGAAGCCCGGGAAGGAGTGGTTATGTCAGGCATAAAGACTCACACGAAATGCAGCGACAGGACTCTCGATGCAACCAGAAAGACACTGGAGTACAGGGCCGCCGGGCATGGCGTAGCTGTGGGAAACTTTGTGAAATCAGGTTCAGGCTGACATGACAGTTCCTGAGGCATTCTCTTTTCATGATGTTCTCTGCCTGTGGACGACGAGAATCGGGCATCTGTCCCCTGAAGCCGGGGGCGGAAAGAAAGTGTAATGAGTACCCTACCCGCACTGCGAAATGCCGCGACCGTCATACTGACCCGGGATCGGGACGACGGCTCCTGTGAGATTTTTTTCATGCGCCGTCATCACAGCCAGGCTTTCATGAGCGGTGCCTTTGTCTTCCCCGGGGGCCGTCTGGATGGTGAAGATTGCCATCCCGCGCTCAGACGCCACATCAAGGGAACAGGGCGGGAAAACCTGTCCCACCGGCTGCAGGAGCCGGCCTTGCCCGAATCCATCGCCAGGGGACTTCACCTGGCGGCCATCAGGGAAATGTTCGAGGAGGCCGGTGTCCTGCTGGCCGCTGACTCATCGGGAAGTATTCTTGATTTCCGAGATGTTGAATGTAATAGGCGTTTTACCGCCTATCGGGATGCCCTGCACCGGGAAGAGATAACCCTCCTGGATATTGCCGGTCGGGAAAATATCCGCTTCCTTCCAAGTCTCCTGCTGCCCTACGCGCACTGGATGACCCCGGAGGTCGAACCGAAACGGTTCGATACACGTTTTTTCATAGCCCGCCTGCCGGCGGGACAACACCCCAGCCATGACGGGAACGAACTCACTGCCTCTGCCTGGATGACTCCCGCCCAGGCCCTGTCCGACCATGGGGCCAGCCGAATCGTACTTATGCCCCCCACCCTGAAAACGGTTGAGGAACTCAAAGCGTTCAAGACAACAGACGAGTTGCTCCAGGCTGTCAGCAGGCATACTATTCTTCCCATCCTGCCCCAGGCCTTCGAAACGGAGGACGGGGGCTTTGGTGTAAAACTGCCTTTCGATCCCGAATATAGCATCGACGCTTACAAACTACCGATCCGGCCCAGTGAACCTTCCCGGATCGTATGCCGAAACGGGATCTGGAGAACAGCGACGGCCTGACCCGGAACCGGTGAAAGGACCCGTCAATCCAACTCCAGTCACATTTCGACGGCCCGGGACAAAGGACGACATGAGCGGCGTCATCATCAATGTAATCGCAGTTTTGGCGGGAACGTTCATCGGCCTGCTGTTCGGTGGGATCATTCCCGACCGCATGCGTTCAACGGCGTTCACCGGCATCGGACTTGCCACAACAGTCATCGGGGCAATGATGGCCATCGACGGGATCGCGGACCTGACCGGATCATCCATGGGCGGCTATGCCCCTCTCGTACTCGTAGGCAGCCTGGTCCTGGGCGCCCTTGCCGGAGAGGCCATCGGCATCGAGGCGGCACTAGAGCGTGCCGGTCACTGGATGCAGGAAAGAGCGGGGCGCCTCCCGGTCCCGGCTGTTTCTAAAAGAAATCCCCATCAGAGGTCATCGGGACATACTCTCGTCGATGGTTTCATCACGGCGAGCCTGCTCTTCTGCGTGGGCGCAATGGCCGTGCTTGGATCAATTCAGAGCGGACTCGGAGATCCCTCAACGCTGCATCTCAAGGCAATGCTCGACGGGTTCGCCTCAATCGCCCTGGCATCAACCCTCGGACCCGGAGTCGGTCTTTCCGTTCTGCCCCTCTTTATTTACCAGGGAGGCATAGCGCTTACGGCGTCTTCTCTTGAACCCTTAATGACCGTTGCTGTCATCGATGCCATACGGGCTACGGGGGGAGCTCTTATCCTCGCCATAGGCTTCGACATCATGGGAATCCGGCGACTTCCCGTGGGAAATCTGCTTCCCGCAATTTTCGTAGCGGCGGTTTTCGGGTGGTTTCTAGGATAGAGCGCGACTTGGAGGGATGTTGTTGACTTCATTGACCCAAGTGAACGTTGTGGACGTTGTTCACCACGGCGCATTATAACCATACTTAAAATCGGCGGGAATAGAGGTAACCATGTCACGACGGGCACGCCTGGACGCTCCGGGCACGTTGCATCACATTATTGTCAGAGGTATAGAAAAAAGAAACATTGTCGATGACGATTCTGACCGGGAAAACTTTGTATCTCGTTTAGGAGATTTGGCTTCTAAGACTGGAACCCGGATTTACGCATGGGCTTTGATGTCGAATCATGCGCACTTTTTTCTGCGAAGCGGAACGAGCGGTCTTCCCGAATTCATGAGACGGTTTCTAACAGGATATGCCATATCGTATAATCAACGGCATTCGAGACACGGGCATCTGTTTCAGAATCGTTACAAATCAATTGTCTGCGAAGAAAACACCTATTTCAGGGAATTGATTCGATATATTCATTTGAACCCGCTTCAGGCCGGTTTGGTAAAGAATATGAGTGGTCTGGATCGATATCAATGGTGCGGACATGCTGTCGTGATGGGTAACGTCAGGAATGACTGGCAGGATCGTAACTATGTTTTAAAATGGTTTGGTCCAAGAGAAAAAGAAGCGAGGCGGGCCTATCGCAGGTATGTCGAAGAGGCGCTCGGTGAGGGCCGGAGATCGGAACCGGCAGGAGGTGGCCTGATCCGCTCACGGGGAGGCTGGTCGGAAGTCGTTTCCATGCGCAGACTCGGTCTCACAGAACGATCGGATGAGCGAATTTTTGGGAGTGGGGATTTTGTGAATGACATTGCCCAAGAGGCAGATGCCCTACTGAGGAAACAATTTGAGGCAAAGTACCGCATCGAAAAAATTGAACGATACATAGAAGAAAGCTGCCGTGACGAGGGAATCAATATTGAAGAATTACGGTCAGGCAGTCGGAGACCTGCAGTTTCCAGGATGCGGCGACAGATCACCATGGTTCTGCTGGAAAAGTACGGTGTTCCCCTGGCTGATATCGCTAGAAGAGTGGGTGTCACCACCTCGGCGATATCGAAGAGCATGCGTCGACGAGGACGATAATTCATCGAAGTCAACAACGTCCCCCAGGGAGGAGGGAGGGAATTATGGAAAATCTAAGTCCCACGGAATTTATCGACTGCACTTCTGATGAGGTGTTGCACCATACCCGTGAAGTCACGGCAGGACTGACTTCTTTCCGTGCCAAGGCAGTCAGTCTCTATTACGCTGTTCGGGACGGAATATCTTATGATCCCTATCGAATTGAACTCACACGTGAAGCTTTCCGGGCCAGCACGATTCTGAAGAAGGGTTACGGGTATTGTGTGGCCAAGGCGATTGTTCTCGCGGCTCTGTGCCGAGCCTGTGGCATCCCCTGCCGCCTTCATTTCGCCGACGTCCGTAACCACCTGACAACCAGGCGTCTCAGGGAAATGATGCAGACCGACACGTTCTATTGTCACGGCTACAACGATATCAATCTTGACGGCCGCTGGCTCAAGGTTACCCCCACGTTCAACCTGTCTCTCTGCGAGAGGTTCAAGGTCAAACCGCTTGACTGGGACGGCACAGGTGATGCCGTCTTTCACCCCTTTGATACGGAAGGGCGCCGCCACATGGAATATATTCGTGATCGGGGATCCTATGCCGACGTTCCCTATGACGAGATCGTAGAACTGTTTCAAACCCGCTACGCCCAGATCATACTCAGCCAGAAAACGCATACGCCGGTCGGCGCATTTGGCCGGGAAGGTCAGGAAGAATCCGAATCATCCCCGACGCTCAAAACAAAATGACCGGTACATAACAACGGATTATAGCCACGGGATCATGATCATACCCCCCCCCCCTGGCTTCCGTGACGGCGGGCCGATTCCAGGTCGACCCGCCCTGTCGGCGTCCGTTTCCCCTTACAGCACAACCCGCACCAGGAGCGGCCGGTCCGGCAACACTTCCTCGACTCGAGCGATGACATCTCTGATGTCATGACCATGTTCCGACATTTGGAAAATCTGCTTTCCGCCCCGGAAGAACCGGTTTGCTTGCGGACGGCTTCACCCTGCTCTTCCCAGCACACTCGCACAGTTTGTACGCGATATCAGGACCCGGAGCGCCGCTGGAAACACCCATGCCGGTGCCGACTCCAAAGGAAAGGCGTCGATCGGGACGCCCAGGAAAAACAGTTTCGCCGGGGCATCCTCGTCGAACACGCCGCCGGCGAAAAATCTTCACGGTTTCCAAACCGACCTCGTCAAGCACAGCCCGTGCTGAGACCTTTATTGCAAAACTATCGATTGTGTCAATTCGACCTCTCCCCTGTCACTTCGAACGCATGTGAGAAGTCTGAAAGATCCCTCGCTTTGCTCGGGACAGGGATTTCTCGTCGCTACGCTCCTCGAAATGACAAAATGAAAGATCGGTAAAAAGCGCCCACCGTCACTCATGACCGGCCATCTCCGCCATCTTTTGAAGAACCGCCGCATGCAGCCTTTGATCCTCACTGTCAAATAGAACAAACCTGACAACGGTGATCCTAGATAAACGCCCTGCTTCTCCAAAGACCGTCCCGAAAGCGATACGGGTGGCATCTTCCATGGGATAGCCAAAGGCCCCTGTCGACAAGGCCGGAAAGGCTATGGACCTGATACTGTTTTCCTCAGCCAGCAGCATCGCGTTTCGGTAGCAGTCGGCCAGGAGCTTGTCCGACGGCTCATCGACACCGTAGACCGGCCCCAGGCAGTGAATCACCCAGCGGTTCGGCAGGCCATGGCCGCTGGTTATAACCGCCTGGCCGGGCCTGATCGGGGCAAGGGGACGGCACTCCTCTTCAAGGCCCGGTCCAGCTGCCCGATGTATCGCGCCGGCAACTCCTCCCCCGGGACGCAGCCGGGCATTGGCGGCGTTTACGATGGCATCCATGTCCTGCTGGTGTACGATGTTTCCCTGAACACATTCAATCGTCACTCCGTGGAACAGTACCATGCTCACAGGTCACCTCCCTCTCAGGAATGATATTAATCTATCAGAGTATCTCAAGAATTTCTCCGAATTTCCGGAGATCATCACAGGCCTCTTCGGGGCGAATAGTGTACGCCGAAACCCTCCTCCCGACAATTTCTCAACGATGATCCGGAGTTGTGCTTCTGAAGGAATCCGGCCGGACGGGGTATTCATTCCCGTTTTCCCGCGGATCAGGATCATGCAACCGATCCTGTCATTCTGAAGGGCTTTTTCATGAGGGGATGGATCCAACCCGACCAGGCATCCGGTTATAATGCCGGGGGCAGTGCCTCAAGGAGCTTTGTACAAAACAGTCCTCTAGTGGCTCTTTTGTGAAGATTTTCCACAGCCTCCGGTTGTGCCGGCACGTCCATACTCAACGATGCCCGCTTACGGCACGTCAGTTGTATGGTGCAGGCCCGCCGGAGGCGGGTCGGGACGCTTTGTACGGAGACGTCACTATTGCACGTCCCATGGTTCCTCGGAAAAACTCCCTCCCCCCTGAAGGCACTTCTCCCCATTGCCGGAATATCCCGATACGGTCGGAGGTTATTCGTCGTTTATGCTGGTTTTCAGTTTTTCGGAGGCTTTGAAGGTGATGACCTTCCTCGGCTCTATGGTGATCTTCTCCCCGGTCTGGGGGTTCCGCCCCTTCCTTGCCTTCTTTGCATTGACCGTCCATTTCCCGAAGCCCGAAATCTTCACCGGATTGCCCTGTTCAAGCTCGGACTTGATGATGTCAAAGAAACCCTCCACGATCCTGGCGCATTCGGGTTTCGTCATTTCGAGGTTCTCGGAAAGCTGATCGATCATATCCTTTTTTGTCAATGCCATGGACCTACTCCTGATTGTGATTTTTATTCTTCATGCCGGAGGTCACGTCCTCCGGCAATTTTTTGCGACGCCATCAGTGTTTTAAGGGACGCTCCTTTTCCCCGAGTCGAACCCGGACCTCCATAGGCTATCGATTAACTATCTTCATATATGCCTTTGAACGGTACTGCAATATGAAAAAGCTACCGGTTCAAAGAGGATTCTGAAAGACTTGCGCTGGAAAAGAAAAAACTAACCTACTCCCCGTTCGGCCATAACCCAAGCGGGGTGGGGCTTTGACCTGTCTGAAAATGGACGTTCTTGAGGTGATTATTATTCGGGCACAAGGGACTTATGACCAAGCGGAGCGCCCGTGACCGTTATCCCGCGATGCTCCATGGCGACAGGCGATCTGTATCGCTGTGTGTAAAATAAAGGCACAATGAAAAATCATCATTGAAGCCCTGAACCATTGTCCTGTTACCTGCGGACAACTGAAACAGGGGTAAGATCTTTATTTTGTCATTTCGAGGAGCGAAGCGACGAGAAATCCTGATGATGGCCGTTAGTGAAAGATTTCTCCCTACGGTCGAAATGACAAAAATGGCTGGTATTCAAAGCGCTCCTTGTCATTTCGAGGAGCGAAGCGACGAGAAATCCATGTCCCGCGCAAAGCGAGGGATCTTTCAGACTTCTCACATGCGTTCGAAGTGACAGGGAAACCTTCGAAGTGACGGGGGAGAGGTCGAAATGACACAATCGATAGGTTTTAAAGGTCTCGGAGTCTGAAAATAATTGCCTTCTATCAAAAGTCTGTATCCTGAATGGAGGAGGAGAGATGAGCGACTTTCGAAAGAGATCTCCTGAATCCGTGAAAAACGTTCGGGGTTCGACATTTTGTCGTAGAAACGCTTTATGTTCTTTGATAAATGTGCTACCGAATTCGTCATAAAATCTCACTGGGCGGATAAAGCCGATCTTTGGACAGGGCCTGGACGGTTTTGGATAGCGTCGTCATGCAGCAGGTCCTTCAGAAATCGTAGAGGAAACGGCATTATGTAAAATTCTCATCAGGTACCGCCATGATGCGTTGACTGTCCGGGAACAGGGACTTCAGGCTTATTACCAGGATCCTTTCTGACTTTTTCGCGTCCCTGGTGGGCCGGGGTCCGAACCGGTAAACGCCCGAAAACGGGTCACAGACCGCCTCCATCAAACCACACCACGGATTCGGTAATTGTTCATAAAAATGTTTCCGAAAGGGGGCCAGGGATGAAAAGCACTGTCCGGACAAAGAACAAGATGAACAAAGCCGGCGGGAATGCAGGAACGGGGCAGGAAGGCATCTGCCCTTCCTGTGAAAACGTCTCCCGATGCGGTTTCAGGCATCATTCACGCGGCTCCGTATTTTTTTGCGAGGATTTTACAAGTGGTTTCTCACAGGCCATACCACCGGTATATGAGAAAGGGCCCGGAGGAAAGGCGGCTCCGGATGATCGTGAAAAACTCACCGGCATCTGTAACAACTGTGATCATGCGAAAGCATGTCTCTATCCGAAAGGCGAAGCCGGCATCTGGCATTGTGAAGAATACTGCTGACACATTTCCGCCCATGGATCATAAACACTCTTCAGTTGTGAAAGGAAAGGCATGGACGTAAACAATATTCTCGATATCATTAAAAAAAACAAAGGTGAGCTTATTGCCATCCTTGAAGAAATTCAGCAAGCCTGCACATATCTTCCCGAAACAGCCCTGAGGCTTGTAGCGGAAGAAACAGGCCGTTCCCTGGTTGACATCTACGGCGTTGCAACATTCTACAAAGCATTCAGCCTGAAGCCCAGAGGCAACCACTGTGTGTCTGTTTGCCTGGGAACGGCATGCCATGTTCGAGGCGCACAGGGCATTGTGGATGAATTCAAACAACAGTTGGGCATTATGCCGGGTGACACCACTGCCGACAATGAAATGAGTCTCGAGACGGTAAATTGTCTTGGAGCCTGCGCACTGGGGCCGACCGTTGTGGTGGACGGTCGTTATTTCCCCCATGTGACCAGGAGGAAGGTGAAGGAGATCATTGCAAAAACCCGAGAAGGCCTCGAAAAAGTCGATGTGAAAACTGACAGCCGGATTTTTCCCCTCCACGTTTCCTGCCCGTCCTGTAAGGAGACCCTTATGGATGATGATTATGGTATCGACGGCCATCCCTGCATCAAAATCGATGTTTTTTCCAACGGTAAAAAAGGTTGGCTGCGCTTATCTTCCCTCTACGGCAGCACGGCCATCGCCCTGGAAAACGACATTCCCCTGAACGACGTGTCACAATTCTATTGCCCTCACTGCCTCAAGGAAATACCAAGTTTTTCAAGCTGCCCGGAATGCGGAACTTCAATGGCAAGTCTGTTTGTCCGTGACGAATGTGCCTGGGAAATCTGCACGCGACGGGGATGCCGGGGGCATATGCTGAATCTGGATCAGACAAAGATGGCGTCTTCGTACAATATGTAAAAAATATATGAAGGGAAAATATATGAAGGCTTTTCAAAGCGTTTCTGAGTTCAGGGCCTACCGCACAGCAATTATGGCCGGAAGAAATAGTGAAAAACCCTGCATTGTAATATGCGGAGGAACCGGTGGACAAGCCAGCGGTTCCAATGATCTGATACGGATATTAAAGCGACAGATTCTTGAGGAGAACCTGCATGACAAACTCTCCCTCAGGATAACGGGCTGTCTGGGTTTCTGTGAGATGGACCCCTTCATAATCGTGGAACCGGGATACAACCTTTATCCGAAACTTACCATGGAAGATGTACCGAGAATAGTCGACGCCGCAGTTAAAGGCGAAGTTGTGGAAGAGCTCCTGTACCGGGAACCCGGCTCTACAATCAAGCGGTTTTCAGAAAAAGAGATTCCCTTTTTTCAAGGACAGACACGGCTGATTCTCGGTCAGAACCAGAACCTCGATCCCATAAGAATACATGACTACCTGAAAATGGGCGGATACGCGGCTCTGGAAAAAGTATTGGGCAATCCGGACACTGAATGGATCGTTGATGAAATCCTTAAATCCGGGTTGCGGGGCCGAGGCGGAGCGGGATTTCTGACCGGAAGAAAATGGGAACTGGCCAGGAACGTCAACTTCGGACGTGGCCCAAAATATATAATCTGCAATGCCGATGAAGGAGACCCGGGCGCATACATGGACCGGAGCATGCTCGAGGGCAATCCCCACGCTATCATAGAAGGCATCACAATAGCGGCCCTTGCAATCGGAGCCGGCGAAGGCATCATTTATGTGCGCACGGAATATCCCCTGGCTATCAAGCATGCGGCTATCGCGCTGCGGGATGCCCGACGTCTCGGCCTCCTTGGAGAAAATATTTTAGGCCGGGGTATCGATTTCGACATACGGATATTCCATGGAGCCGGCGCCTTCGTGTGTGGAGAAGAAACTGCACTGATAAAATCCGTAGAGGGGCAAATGGGAGAACCGCGCCAGCGCCCGCCCTACCCTATTTTAAAAGGCCTTTTCGGTCACCCCACATGCATAAACAACGTCGAGACCCTGGCTAATATTCCCTACATTATAAACAATGGCGCCGAAGAGTACGCGAAGATCGGCACACGAAACAACACCGGGACAAAGATCTTTTCCCTGGTCGGAAAAATCAAGAATACCGGGCTGGTTGAGGTCCCCCTGGGAACACCCATAAGCAAGGTCGTGTATGCAATCGGAGGAGGATCGGCAAGCTCGGCGAAAATCAAGGCCATACAGACCGGTGGACCATCCGGCGGCTGCATCCCCGCTTCGATGTTCGATCTTCCAATCGATTATGACAGCCTGACCGGGGCCGGCTCAATTATGGGATCGGGCGGAATGATCGTAATGGACCAGGACAGCTGCATGGTGGACGTGGCCAAATACTTTATGAGCTTCCTGAAGAACGAATCCTGTGGAAAGTGTTTTACATGCAGGAAGGGAACGCAGAGGATGTATGAAATTCTTGAAGACATAACGCTGGGAAAGGGAATTCCGGAACACCTGGGCCTACTGGAAGAGCTCGCCCTTACCGTAAAAGATACCTCCATGTGCGGGCTGGGGCAATCCGCGCCAAATCCTGTTTTGAGTACTCTTCGGTATTTCCGCAAGGAATATGAACGGCATATCATCGACAAACGATGTGATGCCTATGTATGCAAGGAACTGACAGGGGCCCCCTGCCAAGCGGCCTGTCCCGTAGACACAGAACCGTGGCGGTATGTAGCCCTTGTCGAAAAAGGCGATTACGAAGAAGCCTACCGGGTAATACGTTCTGCAAATCCCTTCTCTGCGGTCAGTGCCAGAGTGTGCAATCGTGAATGCGAAAACCGTTGCAGTCTCGGAAAGAGTGGGAGTGACGCCGTAGCTATCCGGGACATCAAGCGCTTTGTAACCGACAGAGTTGAACCTTCTGTGTTCAAACTAAAAATGGCGAAGAAAAATGGCAAAAAAGTAGCCGTTATCGGCGCGGGACCGGCGGGTCTGACCGCAGCTCATGAGCTTTCTCTGCTCGGATACAGCGTAACCGTCTTTGAAGCGCAAAACATGCCGGGAGGGATGTTGACATGTTCCCTGCCCGCTTACAGACTTCCCCGGAGTATTGTCGACAATGAAATTAAAACACTCCTGAACAGGAATATCAGTATTGAGTATGGCTGCGCCCTGGGGAAAGACATGACCATCGAAGACCTGATTCCCGGGCGTTTTAACGCACTGTTTCTGTCAATCGGAGCCCATGGAAGCCGGCGCCTTGACCTTGAGAATGAAGATATAGATGGCGTCTTCCCTTCGATTGAATTTCTTAAGGCCTTCAATGTGAGAGGAGAAGAACACGCGCGGGGACATGTAGGCATACTAGGGGGAGGAAATTCAGCCGTGGACGCCGCGCGAGTGGCCTTGCGGCAGAAGGCTGTCACAGCTGTTTCCCTCTATTACAGACGAACCCGTGAAGAGATGCCCGCTTATAAAGAAGAAGTGGCCGAGGCCCTGGAGGAGGGCATAGAACTGGAAACACTTGTAACTCCAGTAAGGATAGTATCGAAGGAAGGTCGTTTCACAGGCATTGAATATATTAAAAACCGTCTCGGAGACATGGATGCCACGGGGAGGCGCAAACCCGTTCCCATGCCCGGAACCGAATTCAAGGTGGAACTTGACACGCTCATCGTTGCCATCGGCGAGAAGCCCGAGAGTGAGTTCCTCTCATCGATGGGGGTTGCGATAGACAAAAGTGGCAGGGCACTCGTAAACAATAAAACCCTGGAAACGAATCTTAAAGGCGTTTTTGCGGGCGGCGACCTCGTGACAGGCCCAAATACCGTGATCGATGCTGTGGCGGCGGGGAAAAAGGCGGCTCGGAGCATTGACCTGTTTTTGAGCGGCAGGCAGCTGGTAACGTCGGCAATACCGAAAATTCCCAATGTCTACATAGAGCCCCCGGTCATCAGCGAATTGGATGAGCAAACAAACACCCGCGTCGAACCTGAGACGTTGAAACCTTCTGAAAGAATTAAAAATTTCAAGGAGGTGACAATGACCTTGCCGGAAAATCCGGCCCGCGCGGAATGCAGGCGCTGTTTACGCTGCGATCTGGAATTCACGAGGAGAATATCCACGGATCAACCAGACATTACTGCAACTAGAGGAGCTCACTATGGTTAAACTTACGATTAACGGACTGCCCGTATCAGTTGAAAAAGGCACTACGATCCTCGAGGCGGCACGGTTTTACGGCTTTCCCATACCAACTCTATGCCACAAGGAGGGGCTGTCTCCCTATGGTGCATGCAGACTGTGTATCGTCGAGATAGGCGAGGGACCCGGCGCGAAGCTCGTTTCATCCTGCACCTATCCTGTTGAGGAGGGGCTGAATGTCAGAACGGCCTCGAGGCGCGTTTTGTCGGCAAGGAGAATGATCATCGAGCTTCTCCTTGCCACATGCCCACAATCCAAGACCATACAGGATATAGCCTCCCAGCACAACGTGAGGCAGCAGCGGTTCAGGCAGGAGTATGAGGACTGCATTCTCTGCGGATTGTGCGTGCGGATGTGCAAGGAGCAGATGATGGCAGGCGCCATCGGCTTCCGGGGCCGTGGAGAAGGAAGAACGCTGGGAGCTCCCTTTGACGCGCGTTCCGATGTCTGCCGATTATGCGGTGCCTGCATGGAGGTATGCCCGGCCTGCCAGGCCCGATGCACCTTCAACGAACCGGAAAAGGCCGTTTGCGGAGCGTGCGCGAACCTTTCCCCTCCCTGTATAGAAAAGGACCGGTTCAATGACCTGATGTGTTACATGTCGCCCTGCGCGGCGTGCGAAATAAAATAAGCATAAACCCTGAAAGGAGCACCATATATGTCTTTTTCGAGAGTGAATACCTCCAGTGCAACCCTCACCAAGAACAGGACCGAGGAGTCGATATCGTCCAGATCGGGGATGTGCGTAACCTGTATCGACGGTTGTATAGGCATGTGCGAAATAGGAAAGTCCGCTTACCGGGGACACGAAGTGATATATCCCCAACCTTTTGGCGTTATTACGGTTGCCGCCGAGAAGGAATATCCCGTTGATTACTCACATTTCAACATTATGGGAACCGTGGTCGGCGCTCACGGAATTGATGCTGACAGCGACAAGGCCATCTTCCCCGCCGTAAATATTGAAGTTACAATCGGCCATGACAAGGGACTGAAATTCCATCTTCCGTGGCTGATTTCCGGCATCGGATCCACCAATATCGCCAAAAACAACTGGGAAGGACTGGCCATAGGCTCCGCACTGGCCGGAACGGCTTTGACTATCGGGGAAAACGTCGTGGGCATGGATCCGGAAGTCCTTTTTAAAAAGGGGGAAATCTCCAATACCGTCGATTTGAAGCGCCGCGTCAAGCTCTATAGGGATTACCAGACCAATGGCTATGGGGCCATTGTCGTGCAGGCCAACGTGGAAGACAGCCGTTTGAAGGTCCACGAATACGCGATCCAGGAACTTGGAGTCGAATGCGTGGAAATCAAGTGGGGTCAGGGTGCGAAGGACATCGGCGGTGAAGTTAAAATAAAAGATTTAAAAAAGGCTCAGATGCTCCAGGATCGAGGCTACATTGTACTGCCGGATCCCACTTGATTTCCACGCATTCGACT
>JALOBE010000017.1 GCA_023228425.1 Syntrophales bacterium | reverse complement strand
CTTCCATGCGTTTGATGGCCCGGTTTTTCTCCATTGAGGTTGACAGTGCTATGTCGGCAAAGGTGAAATTGACTTTCATGTTTTTGAAGCCCATGGAATTCTCCCAAGAGTGAGTTTTATGGGCGAACTATGGCAGGAAAACGTTTGAATGTCAAGTCATATT
Organism: Syntrophales bacterium; assembly: GCA_023228425.1. Classification (NCBI taxonomy): domain Bacteria; kingdom Pseudomonadati; phylum Thermodesulfobacteriota; class Syntrophia; order Syntrophales; species Syntrophales bacterium. Next base: position 55,920 of record JALOBE010000017.1, on the reverse strand, counting down.
AGTATGATAGCTTTGAATAGCATAGTTTTTCAGGGCCTATGTGAACGTGAAGGAAAGGGATAATGAGGGAGTTGTGCAAAGGTCTCATGATACATTACCCGGAGTCATGACGCCCTTGTGGACAAGCATTCTTTATGCTAATGCATTGTAATAGCTGATCCTTCGGATTAACCCCCCGTGGAGTACGCGGCCGCCATACCGTCCGGGGGAACTATGGAGCGCGACACAGGACTACAGTGTGACCGCGGGGCCTGCTGGTGGGAGTGCCTGTGAATGGCCCGGTTGGTTCGCTGGTTTCAGGGAATGATCATGTCGGAGAAAGAACTTGTAGAAATAGTCGCCGGTATTACTGACGTGGGCGAAATGGAGCGCTTTCTTCATGAAATATTGACTGATAAAGAACGCCATGTGCTGGCCCTGCGATGGAAACTTCTCAAGGACCTCCATGCCGGCAGGACACAACGGAGCATAGCGGCGGACTATCGGATCAGTCTGTGCAAAATAACCAGAGGATCCAAAATTCTCAAAGAACAGGAATCGATCATCCGCCGGATTCTCGATGAGCGCGGTTCGAAAACACCCCCCCCGAGCGGACGGGACGGAGATGGAGGAGGGTATCAATCTTCCTGAAAGATGTCTCGCTCTTCAGGGTGTGCCGCCGAGCCGTAAAGATCTTTTACAAAGCCGTCGCGTTTGACGGATCAAGCGGTTTTTTTCGAGGCCACGCAACATAGTCCTTCCTATGGCCCGTGAAGGGACATTGGAACTGCAAAGAAGAAGCCTCCAGTTGGAGACCCTCACGGTTTTTGTTTCCCCGCCCGTACCGGGGGTCTCCCATGACAGGAAAGCCGAGCATGTCAAAATGCCGGCGGATCTGGTGGCGGCGACCGGTTCGGAGAAGGATCGCCACTTCTGAAGTCTGCCGTTTTTCGTCACAGGCAATGACTCGAAATTCCGTCACGGCGGGCTTGCCGTCCAGGGGCCTGTCTATGGTTCCACAGGTTCCTTCCTGACCGATGTTTCCCCGAAGAATAGCCCGGTACTCCCTGCGGACGGCATTTTTTCGGAGGAGGCCCGACAGGGCGGCCGCGGCTCCTTTGTCGTGAGCGATGAGAACGAGACCAGCGGCCTCCCGGTCAAGCCGATGGACGGGAAGAGCGGGACGGGGCGGACGGAAATGGAGTTCAGCCTGACGCAGAAGGGTACAATGGTCACCGAACCGGGTTCCCTGGGTCAGGAGACCCGGGGGTTTGTACCAGACACTGTACCGTTGTTCGTCAGCCACGCACCGGGCCCGCGGGGGAACGAGCCCGAGAAGGGCTTCATCATACCGGAATTCCAGGCTGTCTCCCCGCTGAAGTTCGAACCCCGGGTCACGCAGCCGGAATGCTTTCCGGCCCCGTCTTTGAAACCACAGGGCGCCCTTGAGCAGGGCGTCGTCGACCTGTTCCCGGGACAGCCCCGACAGGGACGACAAAACGTCGCCCAGGTGCCGACCGCCATCCGATTCTATGGTTTTTGTAAGTCTGAATGTGCCCATGGCTTCACAGGGGATGGCCTCGTCACTCGATCATGAAAACGAAGATGCTCCCGCGGTACCACCCGCACGGGAGAGGCCGTCAGGATTCCCACCGTATCCAGTCTTTTCCCGGGACTTTTACTATCACCTGCCGGGGAAAACAAGGAATTTTCCTTTCCGGGAGCCGCTTCATGCCGGCGTTTTTTCTTTCATTGATGTCACACTGATGGTACAAAGAAAAATTCCACTGCGTTATAAACATTCCGTACGGCCTGTGACGGAAAGAATCGGCCGGGAGAAAAAACATGAAGTCCTTTCGCGTCGCAACGTTTAACGTCAACTCGATTCGAGCCCGTCTTCACATCGTTCTTCCCTGGCTTGAGAAGCATCGACCCCGCTTTTTGTGTCTGCAGGAAACGAAAGTTGCCGACGAAGCCTTTCCTTCCGAAGAATTCGGCAAAGCAGGATATCATGTTATTTTCAGGGGTGCTAAACGCTATAACGGCGTGGCCATCGCCTGTCTCGACAAACCGGTTTCAGTTTCCTTTGGTTTCGATGACGACGGTCCCCCTGACGAAGATCGTATCATTCAGGCAACCTATGATGACGGCGTCACGGTTCTGAATCTTTATGTCCCCCAGGGGAGGGACCGGGAACATCCCCAGTTCGATTACAAGCTTGTGTGGTTTGAACGCCTGGTGCGATATCTTGAACGCTGCGCTTCGCCGGAAGAACCGCTTGTTCTATGCGGTGATCTCAATGTCGCCCGGGACGGAATCGACGTCCATGACCCGAAACGTCTCCTGGGGCATGTCGATTTTACACCGGAAGTCTGGGACCGGTTTGACCGTCTGCTTGCCTGGGGGCTGGATGACATATTCAGGAAGCACAATCGGGGTGTCGAAAAACAATTCACGTATTTTGATTACCGGGTTCCGGGCGCGCTGGATCGTCAACTGGGCTGGCGGGTCGACCACATTCTCGCCACCCCGCCTCTCGCGGCCCGATCGCAGGGAAGTTGTATAGACCTTGAGCCGAGAAGGATGGAAAAACCGTCGGACCACACGATTCTCGTGGCGAAATTCTCGAAATAGGAGTGTCTGATGGCGGAAAAACGATATGCTGAACGCACAAATCGTGCGCATGATCCAAAGGGGTCGCGCTACGAAATGAACCAGCGGGTCAAGATGGTTCTTGTCAGACACGGTGTGAATCTGACCCTTCTGAGATGGTCCAGTTCGCAGAAAACAACCTATTTTTACGGAACACTGAAGAAGGATACCGATGAGGACTTCACCGTTCAAACCCTGGAAGCGCTGGTCAAGGAACTCTTCCACATGCCCCGGGGGCACCGGGTTCGATTCTATCTTGACAACTGGGACATAGGTTCCGATGCGGAAGCCTTGAGAATAACCAAAAAGAAAAAACCCGTCGAGACGGATACTCTGGCTGAACGGGCCGGGACGACGGTCTTCATCCACGATGCCGCACGGTACCGGAGGTATCCGGCGGAACGGAAAGAGCCTGAAAAACCGGAACAGGAGTCCGGTGATTCTGATCACTGAATGCCCTGTTCCAGGTTTGCTTTCGGTTCCACCCTGACGGTTACCGTCACCGACGGGATTCTTCTGTCCGGAAAGGACAGGTTGCCCTGCTGTATTATCTTAGGTGACAGTCGCGTGGTTGTCTTGATCGGGTCCAACTGAATCGCTTCGGTGCTGACCTGGAGATCAGAGGGGCTGTGCCGTGTGGCCAGGACTTTTACCGTTTCAGGGGACACGTCGATACCTTTCAGTACCAGGTTTTCGTCGAGGGCGCCCGAGGTTGGAACATGGATCGGGACGTCCCGGGGGACAAGCTTATAGGCCGTCAAAACAAGTGACTGCGGCTGAATGTCCGCCACGGAGAGATTTGAAGGATGTACAATGCTGCGGTTGTTCAGGGGAATCACCTGCTGTCCCTCCACAACGGCCGACATGTCGACAAGCATCCCCAGGGAGGCTGTGTCAAGAAGATCGAAGGCTTGCTTGGATCCCGTGAATGATACCGCTGTCTCCCGCGGTTCCTGGCTTTCAATGGTCCAGTCCGCCGGGAGGTTCCGGTAGGAGACGGGGATAACGAAATCCCGCCGGATGATTTCCGTCTGAAATCCAAAGGCAAGCCACAGTATTGCCGCGAGACCCAGGGCGATCCCCTTTTCCCAGGTGTTGGAACTCAGCCATCTCCACCTGCTTTTTTCCGGGAGGCGGAGGGATTGGCTTCCATAGAACGTTTCGATTTCATGTTTGATCAGTTCATGATTCCACAGAGGATGAATTGAGCCGGCCTGGGCAATGGATATGGTGCCCCGTTCTTCGGACACCACAATGCACAGGGCGTCGGTCAGTTCGGAAAGACCCAGGGCCGCCGTGTGCCTGAGCCCCATGCCTCCGATTTTCTTGCTGTTTTTTGAAAGAGGGAGGTGGCAGCCGAAAAGTTCGACATGATCCTTGTCGATAATGACGGCACCGTCATGTCCGGGGGAATTGGTGTCAAAAATACTTTCCAGCAGAGCTGTGCTGATCATGCCGCCAAGGGGTATTCCCCCTTCGATGTGGCGATCCAGATGATCACGTCCTTTGATGATTATCAGTGCTCCTCTCCGTTGCCGGGCCAACCGCATGATTGCGGTGACCAGGTGTTCAACGGGGGCGTTCAGCATGGGGCTTCCCGCTGTGCGGGGTCTCCAGATTGCCAGTCGTTCAAAGAAACGGCGCAGATCCTCCTGGAAAATAATGATCATAATGATAAGAAAAACGGCAAAAAAACCCCGCAATACGTACTCTGTCAGGTACATGTGGAAAAAACGGGACACCATGTACACCACGCTCAGGATGATGATGCCGAAAAAAACAAAGCGGGAAGCCGTTTTCTTCAACCAGATGAGAATACCGTAGGTCAGTACGGCAATAACTCCGATGTCGAGAATGTCCGATACCCTATGGTATTGAAGAGATGCAGGAGGTATTCTTTCACGATTGACTCCCTTTCATATTCCACGTTATAGTATGCGCCATAGGTTTCGTGTTGACAAATGAAAAATTCTTCCCTCTGGCGTGAAAGGAAACAGGCTCATGGCCCCGGACCAGGGAACGGTGGAAGGTCCTGCCCATAACCTGCTTGGCATGGCCTCGGGTAAGCGCTCCATTCTCATCGTGTGTCACAACAATCCGGATCCGGACAGCATGGCAGCCGCCCAAGCCCTCAAGACCATCTTCCTGAGTCAAAACCATAAGAGAAAAGTCGTCATCGGCTATGGCGGAATCGTCGGCAGGGCTGAGAACCGCCAGATGATACGCCGGCTGAAAATAGAGATTACCCCCATCAGAGATATTGATTTCAAAAAGTTTTCCCTCGTCTGTCTTGTGGACAGCCAGCCCCGGACCGGTAACAACGATATCCCGCGGACGGTGATCCCCCACGTTGTCATTGACCACCACCCCCTTCGGCCGGCCACGAAAAAGAGTCCATTGTACGATGTGCGGCCGGGATACGGAAGTTCTTCAACGATCCTGACGGAGTACCTCATAGAGCTTGGCCTTGTGCCGGACCGCAGACTTGCGACGGCACTGTTTTACGGGCTCAAGACCGATACGGGGGGGCTGAGCCGCTCGGTGACGAAGCCCGATCTTGCCGCCCTCAACTACCTGTTGCCCCTCACGTCCCCCCGCACCCTTGCGGCCATTGAAACTCCCCCTGTTCCAAAAGGTTATTATCTCAAGTACGTGGAGGCCATAGAGAATGCCGTTCTCTATCAGGACGTCATCGTCACAGACCTCGGCAGGCTCAACAATCCTGAAATTGTGGCGGAGATGGCCGACTTTCTCTTGAGAATGGAGACAATCCGGTGGGTTCTTGCCTTCGGTGAATACCGTGACGAACTGATTTTATCGGTGCGAACCTCACGTAAAGGCTGGTGGGCCGGCAAGATCGCCCTGCGCCTCGTGCGGGGAATAGGTTCCGGAGGAGGGCACGAAAGAGCCGCCGGAGGCACTGTTCTTTTCGGGAAGATGTCCCGGGAGGAACGCAACAGAATAACGGGACGGCTGGTGGGCCGTTTTCTGAAAGCGGTGGTGGGGTCCGCGGGAGTTCCGGGGAAACCGCTTTTTGCCGGTCGATCCCAGGAGGGTCCCCCGGAGACGAATAACAGCGGCAGGGAAAGAAAATGAAAATCCTCATGTTCGGCTGGGAATTTCCTCCTTCCATCAGCGGCGGGCTGGGAACGGCCTGCCGGGGCCTCACGGAGGGGCTCCTCAACCAGGGCGCGGGCATTCTCCTCGTTGTGCCTCAAACCGTGAAAGGACGACACCACGAATCCCTGAGGGTCATCGACGGGAGAGTATCGGTGCCCCTTGACCGGAACGATATGCCGCTGTCCGGGACGCCCGTTGGCGAGGTGCTGGAACGGTCCGTGGGAAGTCTCCTTGCCCCCTATATGACGGAGGAATCCTATCGGGATGCCCATGACCGTTCCCGGGAGACGGAGGGAATGGAGAACGGGTCCGACAATGATCTCGAGGCTGAATACCGGTACGGATCGAATATGCATGAGGAAGTGTATCGCTATGCCCGGATCGCCCGAACCATTGCCCGCGCTGAAGATTTCGACATCATCGCCGCCCATGACTGGATGACCATACCTGCGGGAATGGCGGCCCGGGAGGTTTCGGGAGTTCCGCTGGTCATCCATATCCATTCCCTGGAACCGGACAGAAGCCCGTTGCGGGTTAACGAGGTCATGTACGGTATTGAACGTTTCGGCATGCTTGCGGCGGATCACGTTATCGCCGTCAGTCACTATACAAAAAAGAAAATTGTGGAACAGTACGGGATCGCGGAACAGAAAATATCGGTGATCCACAATGCGGCACTACCGCTTATGCAGTCCGGGGAGCGGTGGGAAATGCGGGCCGAGAAAGCGATAAAGCCTCAGCGGCGGGGAAGAAACGTACTGTTTCTGGGGAGGGTGACGGGCCAGAAAGGACCCCGGTATTTTCTTGACGCGGCCCAGAAGGTTCTTGCGGAAGATCCGGACATCCGTTTCATCGTGGCAGGGTCCGGTGATATGATGGGAATGATGCGGCAGGGTGTCCATGACAGAGGGATCGCCGGCAGTGTTGTCTTCACCGGTTTTTTGAAGGGAGATGAGGTGGCGGAGGCGTACGCGATGAGTGACCTCTACGTCATGACCAGTGTTTCGGAACCCTTCGGCATCACGGCCCTGGAGGCGATCGATCAGGGCATCCCCGTTATTCTGTCCAGGCAATCAGGTGTTGTGGAGGTCCTCCGCCGTTGCCCCGCCGTTGATGCGACGGATACCGATACCCTGGCGCGGACGATCCTGGATGTGCTGAAGGACGACAATCTTCGGGAGTCCATCGTCAGGGACGGGAAAGAAGATATGGCGGGATTGACCTGGGCCCGGCAGGCGGCTCTGATGATGGAACGATACCATATGGTGAAAGACAATGAACAATCTGAAACATACCGGGCAGGAATCCCGGGTGGTGGAGAGACAGGGAAAACATGAAGATCGGTAAGACACAGGACCGTGCCCCCGGGGACAACCCGATGACGCGTTGCCTTTTCGAAGTCAGTTGGGAAGTCTGCAACAAGGCCGGCAATATTTACAGGGTGTTGAAAACAAAGACCGTCCCGGCCCTGGAAAGTTTCGGCGACGGCTATATTCTCATCGGTCCCGACCGGGGGACGAACCCTGATTTTGAGGAAACCGATGAAAAACTGTGGGACCATGTGCGATATGACGCCGCGTCGAGAAACCTGTCCTGTCGGTGCGGGCGCTGGAAAAAAGTCCCCGGATCACCTCGGGTGATTCTGGTCGCATACAATGAAACCTATGACGTGGACAAACTGCTTTTCGGACTCTGGCAGAAATTCGGGGTCAATTCCATGATGGGAGGATGGGATTACAAGGAACCCGTTCTGTTCGGGACGGCCGCCGGCGCAATGATACAGATTCTCCATGAGCGGCTGCTGGGACACTACGAACAGTTCATTGCCCATTTTCACGGGTGGACGTCCGGCGCCGGGATTCTGTACCTGAACGAACATGTTCCTGAAATTGCAACGGTATTTACGTTGCATTCAACGGTCGTTGGAGAAGCGCTGGCCGATTCCGGAGAAGCCCCGGCGCGGATCATGGCCACTGTTTCCGCCGGCGACATGGCATCGAAGGCACATGTTTCAGCCGAGTATTCCATCGAGGCTGTCGCGTCGGGACAGGCTGACTGCCTCACCGCGGTAAGCGATGTGGTTGCCGAGGAAGCGGTCTATTCTCTTGGGCGGACACCTCGGATCATTCTGCCCAATGGTCTTGACCTGGACAGTATTCCTGACTGTCTCGATGACGTGGAACGAAGGGAAACCTGTCGCGACAGGTTTTTTCAGTTTGCCTCAAAGTTTCTTCAAAAAGAGCTTCGACCCGATGAGGCATTTCTGCTTCTCGTTTCAGGCCGTTATAACTATGAACGCAAGGGGCTGGGCCTCGTTCTCGAATCGTTGAAGTCCCTGAACGACGCTCTGCGGGAGGATCCGGAGGCTCGAAACGTCGTAGCCTTCCTGGCAATGATCAGCAGCCACCAGGGTGTGTCGAGCCAGGTCCGGCGAATCATCGACGGGGCAGAGAGTGCCGCCCGCTCAGGCATAAACCGTATCTGTACCCACCACTTGAGCGATCCCCAGAATGACCCGATCTGGATCAGGTGTGAGGCGCTCAACCTGCTTAACAGTCCCGACGATCGGGTGAATATAATCTTTATGCCCGCTTATCTCGACGGCTACGACGGACTTTTGAATAGTGCCTATGACGACATACTCAAGGCCTGCGACCTGGGCGTGTTCCCCTCCCTCTACGAGTCCTGGGGATACACGCCCGCGGAAAGTGCCGCCTATTGTCTCCCCACGGTGACCACCGATCGTTCCGGATTCGGTCTCTGGGTTCGGAAGAACATCGATGATGCCGGCAAAGGCGTCATTGTTCTTGACAGTCGGGAGCACACCCGTGACGAGATTGTCGCGTCGCTTGCGCAGGTATGTTCCACCGCGCTGTCCTGGTCTCCCGACGAGCGTCACCGACAGCGTAACCGGGCCCGTTCCGTCGCCGGCCGGGCGGACTGGAGATCCCTGTATTCCTTCTACGATGAAGCCTACGTTGAAGCGGTCAGAACGGCGGTCAAGCGGATTCACGGGCTGGATACAAGCGATTCGGGGCGGGAAATTACCTACCCGGGCACAGATTCACTGCAGCCCCGTTATCGAAGTTTCAGCGTTGCCGCGCCATTGCCCGAACCCATTCAGCACCTCCGGGACATCGCCTATGACCTCACCTGGACCTGGACTCCGGAAATCGAGGATATATTTGCCCGACTCGACCCCCAGCTCTGGGCCGAACTGTCGCGCAACCCCGTGGAAATGCTTGAACGGGTGGGTGAAAGCCGTCTCCGGGAAATGGCGGAAAACGAGTCGTATCTCCGCCACTATCGACGGGTATCGAGTCTTCTCGACGAGGTCCATGCCGATTCGGAATCCTTTATGGGAGACGAACCCTTCTTGACGGCGCGAAATCCCGTGGCCTATTTTTCTACCGAGTACGGCCTCCATGAAAGTCTGCCCATATACTCCGGAGGTTTGGGAATCCTGTCCGGTGACCACTTGAAATCGGCGGACAACTTGAAGTTCCCCCTGGTCGGCGTGGGCCTTCTCTACAAACACGGCTATTTTTCCCAGACTCTTGACAGGGAGGGCAACCAGGTTGCCCTCTACCCTGAAAATGACTTTTCGCGGATGCCTCTTCGAATCTGTCTGAACGGCGGACGAAGCGGCGATCCCGTCAAGATCGACGTCGACCTTCCGGGACGGAAACTCTATGCTCAAGCCTGGCAGATTACGGTGGGTTCGATACGACTCTATCTGCTTGACACGGCCATTCCCGACAACAACAGCCAGGACATGACCATTACGTCCCGGCTTTACAGTGCCGACCAGCGGCTTCGCATCGAGCAAGAAATCATGCTGGGAATCGGGGGAGTCCGACTTCTTGAAAAACTGGGAATCCGGCCATCGGTGTTCCACCTCAACGAAGGGCACAGCGCCTTTCTTCTTCTCGAACGAATCCGGAGACTCATTGAAAAACGGAATCTGACCTTTCACGAAGCGAAGGAAGTGGTGCGGGCAAGTTCCGTATTCACCACCCACAGCCCCGTCGAAGCGGCCAATGAGCGCTTTGAAGAGCCGCTCATGAAGAGCTATTTTGCTGATTATATCGAGGAAATGGACATCTCTTGGGATACTTTCTGGCAGCTCGGCCGTGACGAACCCGGTCCCGGGAAACCATTCATGATGCCCGTACTGGCCTTCAATCTTTCCTGCGCGTCCAACGCGGTAAGTCGGCTTCACTGTCGGGTGGCACGGAAAATGTGGAAAAAGGTCTGGTCAGGCTTCGACGAGGACGAAATACCCATCAAGGCCATCACCAACGGGGTACACATGCAGAGCTGGGTAGCACCCGAGATGAAAGAATGTTACGAGCGCTATCTCGGTATCGACTGGCTTTCCAAGGATTTTGAGAAGCTGGGGTGGGACCGGACCGATGAGATACCCGACAAAGTGCTGTGGCAGATCCACGGCGACCTGAAAAAGAAGATGGTCGATTTTCTGAAGCATGAATGTTCCCGCTACGGCGAGCGGCAGGGAATCCACCGGGCCCTTGTCCGGCGGAAAACGGAAAGCCTTGACCCGGATGCCCTTATCATAGGATTTGCCCGGCGGTTTGCCGCCTACAAACGGGCTCTCATGATTTTCGAGGATGGTGAACGCCTGTTGCGTATCCTGAATAATGCCCCCGGACCTGTTCATTTTGTCTTCACCGGCAAGGCTCACCCAAGTGACGAGGCCGGCAGGGCCCTTCTCAAGCAGCTCTACACCTATACATGGGACGAGCGATTTGTGGACAAGGTACACTTCATTGAAAACTATAATGTGGGAACGGCTCGACAGCTCGTGCAGGGCGTCGACCTGTGGCTCAATAACCCTCTTCGGCCCCGCGAGGCAAGCGGAACGAGCGGTATGAAAGTCGTCGTCAACGGAGGGCTCAATCTCAGTATTCTGGACGGCTGGTGGGATGAAGCGTATGCGGGCGATAACGGGTGGTCCTTCGGTGGCGGCAGGGAGTTCAGCAATGTCGACACACAGAATATGGCAGACAGTGACTCATTCTATGACATTCTTGAATCATCGGTTATTCCGACCTATTTTGAAAAAAACGGCAGCGGGCTGCCGGAACGGTGGATCGCCATGATGAAAGGATCCATCCGGAGCGTCGTTCCGCACTTTAATACCCACCGCATGATCAAGCAGTACTGTGAAGAGATGTACCTGCCGGCGGCCCGGCGGGCGGAACTCCTGGAAGCGAAAGGATATGAAAAGGCACGGGCCCTGGCTGACTGGAAGCAGAAGATCCCCTTCCGGTTTTCCCGGGACCATATCAGGTGGTATAAGGTGAGCGGATTCACGGGAGACCGCCTGAACGTGGGGGAGACCTTCCGGGTCGAGGCGGGAGTTTCCCCGGGCAAGCTGTCGGAGGAGGAAGTCCGGGTTGAACTGGTTATTATGGAAGCACGGGAACAGGACGTCCTTACCCGGCAGGACGTGGTGGTCATGACGAAGACGGACGCGGATGAAGCGGAAGGAACGCTTGTATTCGCGGGAGAATACCGGGCGGAAAAGGCGGGAACCTTCGTGTACGGTATCAGGATCATTCCGGTTCACCCCGACCTGTTCTCTTACCAGGAAACGGGTCTGGTCCACTGGGCCTGAACGTGTCCTGCGCACCATCCAGAGGTCGGTTACGATAAACAACGCGCCGAAGGACGAATCAGCATGCCCCTCGTAACCATATATTTTCAGCTTCATCAACCCTTCAGGCTCCATCCTGAACGGGATAAATTTCTCTGGGAGGAAATGAACCGGGATGTGTTTCGCAAGGTGACCGCCAAGTGCTACCTTCCGGCCCTGTCTCTTTTCGAGGACATTACGGCTACGGAGAAGAGCTTCAAGGTCACCTTCGGTATGAGCGGGACTTTTCTTGAACAGGCCGAACTCTATGCTCCCGATGTCATCAGGGCTCTTCAACGCCTCTACGACGTCGGGGAGGGGGAACGGGTGGAGTTTTTGGATGAAACCTACTACCATTCTCTCACGTCGCTCTTTGAAGATCCCGGGAAACAGGAATTCAGGGACCAGGTATCGCTTCACCGCGATATCATGAAAGAATATTTCGGCATCACGCCAACCTCCTTCCGAAACACGGAACTCATGTACAACAACAATATTGCCGACGCTGTTTTTGACATGGGATACCGGTCGATTCTCTGTGAACAGCGAGGCGACATGTACATCGATGACGGCCCGGTAATTCCGATGGATTCCGTTTTTCGGGCGGCAGGTAACGACCTGGTCGTCCTGCCCAGAAACAGGGACCTGAGCGACGACGTTGCCTTCAGGTTTACCCACCGTTTGCTTACCCCGGAAGATTACGCCGCCGCCATCGCCCGCATCGACGGCCCCGCTGTGCTGCTCGGTTATGATTTCGAACATATCGGGGAACATCTCTGGGAGGACACAGGCATTTTCGCTTTCTGGAGAAAACTGCCGCGGGCCCTGGCGGCTCACCCGTCCATTGTAATGGCGACGCCCACCGGGATCGCCGATCGGTTCCGGGGTGTCGACTGTCCGCGAGCCGATATTCCGGGGCTTTCCACGTCTTCATGGGCGGACGCGACCCGGGACACGCACGGATGGCTGGGAACAATGACCCAGTACGAACTGTTCCGGAACATTGAAATGCTCGAGGGGGAAGCCCGCCGGGCGGGGGGAGAGCTTCTTGCCCGGTGGCGGCATCTTACCACGTCGGACCATGTGTACTTTCTTCACGAACGGATAGGCGCCGATCATACGGTTCACGCTTACTTCAATCCTTACGGGGGCTCCATTACCCAGGCGGCCCACGTGCTGACGAGAAAGATAGATGACTTCGAGGTGGCTATCAGGCGTTTTGAAGTGCTGAAACGCAGGGAACGGGCAGCGGTTCTCATCGTCGCTCCCGAAAGCGGCAGGCTTCCGGAGGAGATGGGTCCCTTGGCATCCTATATCTCAAGTAAAAGCGGCGGGCTGGGTGAGGTGGTGTCGGCTCTCTGCGAGGGTCTCTGCGAGCGTAATGTCGATGTTCACCTGGCGACGATCAATCTCAAGAAGCGTTTTCAGCAGGAAAGCGGGATCAACGAGGAGACCTGGCGCAAGATCCGCTATCATCAGGAGCACGACCGCATTCACCTGGTGAGTTCTGCCGTGTTCGCCGATCTTCCCGGTGCCTACGCGGGCGATCCGGCCCTGAATGCCGCGGAATTTCAAAGAGGTATCATTCACCACATCGTCAAGGAAGTCCTCGGTAAAAGCCGGGGCAGGCTTATTGTTCACAGCCATGACTGGATGGCCGGCGGCACCCTGTCGGCCTACCTGAAATCGCGAGGTATTCCACTCCTTCATACCGTCCACAACAGCTTCACCGGCCACATTCCCCTGGGGATGTTCACAGGAATTAACATCAATGAGCTGTCCCCTTTCTTCTATTATTCAGAAGATCATGGAAGGCGTTCTGTGGACGCCCAGGCCACGGCGATCAAGAACGCCACCATGATCAATTTTGTGGGACAGCGATTTCTCGAGGAAATGGTATACGATTATTTCATCGATCGGCCTATTATCCCCCCGAGTGTCAGGGATGAAGTCAAGGCGAAATACAATGTTGGTGCCGCCGTATCAATCATGAACGCTCCATCGCGCACCATGTATCCCGAACAGTGTCCGCATCTGGTGCGGACCTACGGGCCGGATTCAGACGTGCTGAGCGCGAAACGGAAAAACCTCCTGGAATTTCAGAAACGGTCGGGCCTGAACCTCAACCCCGAGGCGATTCTTTTTTTCTGGCCTTCCCGGCTCGATTCCCAGCAGAAAGGGGTCACCATACTTGAAGAGATTCTGCTTCGCTTCGTCATCGACAACGGTGATGCCCAGGTAGCCATCGTTGCCAGCGGCGTCGGCGGAGACCGCTACCACGAAGAAACGCTTGGAAGAATCGCCTGGGTTTCAGGCGGAAAAATCTCATTCCATCAGTACCGGGAGGATCTGTCCATGCTGGGGTTTGCTGCGGCGAATGATGTGTTCGGTGTGTCTCTCTATGAGCCCTGCGGCCAGATCGACCAGGTGGGAAACCTCTTCGGGGCAACGGCCACGAACCGCGATACCGGTGGCTATCACGACAAAATAAGGGAATTACGTCTGAAAATCGACGGTTCGCCCCAGGACGTGGGTAACGGGTTCCTTTTCAGAGATTATGATCCCGGAGGGCTGCTCTTCGGTCTGGAGAAGAGCCTCCACTTTCACCGGAAGCCTGCCGTGGAGAGAGAACCCCAGATCAGACGCATTATGCGGGAGGCCAGGGAAAACTATGATCTGGGGAACATGGTTGCCAAATATATCCGGGTTTACGAGAGGCTGAACGGGGACAGGCCTCTGGTGTGATCTCCTGCTCCCGGCGAGAAGCCGCTCCTAGGTAACGCCCTCATTCCAGACCGTGCGGAGATAGTCCTTCTGGTATTCAAATTTTTCCGCCTGCTCCTCTACGATGGCTTCGGCCTCGGCGGAAGACATGTCCATGGTGCGCGTCACGAAGGAGGCGACCTGGCCGTAGTAGAGAGGTGTCATCACGTCGATGAGCTTGTAGCGGTTTACTGTCCACTGGTGAAAGGTTGCCGCCAGTTCGTAGAGAATTTTCACCCAGGATTCCGTAGAAAGGTGAAAAGCGGAAGGTTCCATGGAAGCTGCCTCCGTCAGGGCGGCAAAACTCTCCTCGCTCAGGATGTCTTTCCAGAGTGATGAAAACTGGCTGTAGCCGATCTTGAATTTCTCGATCATGGTATCTGTGTTCACCGTGACGGGTTCCGGTCCCATAGTTCCCTCGAATCCGAACGTATCCACCGGCTCGCTGCCCCGGATCTTTTGCCAGACGTCTTCGTTGTTTTCCATGAGGGTAAAAATCGTCCACAACACCTGGCGGAACATGGGGCCCAAGTGAAGGGCCGGATCCTTTGCGTCGTGGATCTTGACGCCCAGGTTCGACTGACATATCCGGTAATTATTTGTTATGGCGTGGGTGGTCATCCAGATATCAATGCCGAATCGAGCCACGTCGGTGTCCCACACGTCCTGATTTATGTAAAAACGAGTGAGTTCTCCCGAGAGGGCGAAATCCCCACCGATCGGCTGACGCACCCGCTTGCCGTACAGGGCCCTGGTCAAGCTGTAGACGATGTTATTGGTGATGGTTCCGTCGTACTTGTGTCGCTCGTAGACAGGGGCCACGAACTGGTAGTCCTGGTCGAGTATGGGGCTTAAGAGGTACTTGATCCAGTCCGGTGTGATGCTTCGCAAGTCTGAATCCACGACAACGCAGGCCCGGGCATTGAGTTGATCCGATGCCTCGAAGATGGATCGCAAGGCTGTCCCCTTGCCTGCCGGGCCCCGGTATATAGAAACAACCTTTTCCTGCCAGGGCTTTATCTGGAACTCCTTGGCAACCTCCCGTGTATCATCGGTTGATCCGCCGTCGGCGATGAAGAGGACGCTTCGCTTGTCCTTATAATGCCGGGCAAGGCCGTGGGTAATCATCTGGATTACGTGTTCTATGGTCTTTTCGTTATTGAAACAGGGAATTCCAACAAGAATGTCGGCTTCTTCTATTTCCTCCAGGCGCTTCGCTCCATAGGCCCTGAGGGCGGTATTATAGTGCATGGGTCCCTCCCGGTTGTGATTCTTTCGGCGTCAGGCAAGCAATTTAATCAATCATATCAAATAATCAGAGAGGTGACAACGGGCAATTGATGAAAGAGGTATCCTGCGGTCAAGTATCATTCCGCGATGTATCCCTTTTTTCGTCCGGTGATGCCTCGGTCCGGTCCCTGATAGTTTTCCATAACCGCAGCCGTTCGCGAATCCGGGCTTCATAACCCCGATCGGTGGGGCTGTAGAAGGTCGATCCCCGCAGCTCATCGGGAAGCGATGCCTGGTGTACCTGTCCATGGGGATAGTCGTGAGCGTACTTGTAGCCCGTACCGTATCCCAGGTCCTTCATGAGCTTCGTGGGAGCGTTTCGCACATCCATGGGAACCGGGAGAGAACCCGTTTTTTCTATGGTCTGCCGGACATTTCCCATGGCCCGGTACAGGGCATTGCTCTTGGGAGCCGTCGCCAGGTAGACCGCCGCTTCGGCCAGGGCCAGGTCGGCTTCGGGCAGACCCAGGAACCGGAAGGCCTCCATGGCGGCAAGGGACACCGGGAGCGCCGTCGGGTCGGCGAGGCCCACATCTTCCGAGGCGAACCGCACCATTCTCCGGGCTATATATAAAGGATGTTCGCCCGAATCGAGCATCCGGGCGAGCCAGTAAAGAGCCCCGTCGGGGTCACTGCTCCGGAGGCTCTTGTGAAATGCGGATATGAGATTGTAATGCTCTTCTCCCGTCTTGTCATAGCGAAGAGAACGTCGCTGAAGGGCCTTCTCGGCCACAGCCAGGGTTATGCATCCCCTCGAAGCCGGATCTTCAGCAACCAGTGCAGCCGCCGTCTCGAGGCTGTTGAGGGCTGATCGGGCGTCACCGTCCGATGAGCGCGCCAGGTAATCGAGGGCCTGCGGGTCAAGCGAAAGCCCGCGCCCTCCCAAGCCCCGTTCTGAATCATCCAGGGCCCGTTTCATGATTTCGGCCAGGTCCTCGATGGAGAGTGGATTGAGAACCAGAACCCGCACCCTTGAGAGAAGAGGGGCGATGATCTCAAAAGAGGGATTTTCCGTCGTAGCCCCCATGAGCGTAATGAGCCCCTCTTCAACGTAGGGAAGAAAAGCGTCCTGCTGGGCCTTGTTGAACCGGTGAATCTCGTCGACGAAAAGAATTGTCTGCCCGTCGCCGTAGCGCAGCCGTTCCTTTGCCCGATCGATGACGGTCCTGATTTCTTTTACCCCCGAGAGAACGGCCGAGAAGGTCTCGAAGCAGGCTCCCGTTTCCTGTGCCACGAGACGGGCAAGAGTCGTTTTTCCCGATCCCGGGGGACCCCATAAAATAATTGAGAACAGGCGCTCCTGCCGGAGCAGGCGGCGCAGGATGCCGTCCATTCCCAGGATGTGTGCCTGTCCCACATACTCCGAAATCTTTCCGGGGCGCATCCTGTCGGCCAGAGGAGCCTGCGGGGACATTGTCCCGCAGGGTGAAGTCGTTCCCGACTCCTCGTCGGGGAAAAGCTTCATTTCCAGGGTGTTGTGCCCTTTTTTAGTACTCTTGTCGAAGCGGGATGACATGACGTTTCCTCCGGGGAACTGTCCGCATACCATGAATGTACCAATGTACCATTGAAGGAACCTTCGCACAATTTCGCCTGAGGATCAACGGCATTCATGCCTCAGTTATCTGTTTTTCTTGAGGTTCTCTGCAATCTCAAGGAGGGTTGAGAGGCGATCCTTCGGGGCAGTCCCGGTGAACCGCCCCATCTGCTCGGGAGAAAGCTCTTTCGCCAGCCATGATTCCACGGGAATCGACGGGTACCAGCAGTCAATGAGGCGGGAACAGGGCAGATCGCCCCGCTCGACCCGGCAATAGCCGAACGTAATGTCGCAACCCAGGCGCGGGCAGCGCGTCATCAGCTCATCGTAACGATTCATGGTGTTTCAGGGGGTGTGAAAAGGCGCGGACGGACCAGCCCCGTCCAGGGGGGGACCGCCCGCGCGCTGTTGCCGGGGCATTTCATCGGGGCTTGGGAAACTGTGCAACCGTGGCCCGGGCCCTATCAATGTCTTCTTCGGGCATATTATAGTTTACCAGCTTGCCCGTCAGATAGGCGTCGTAGGAGGGAAGATCAATCAGGCCATGGCCGCTCCAGTTGAAAAGAATGACCTTTTCCCTGCCTTCCTCCTGAGCTCTTCGCGCTTCTTCAACAACCGCCGCGATGGCGTGGTCTGTCTCCGGAGCGGGAATGAAGCCTTCCGATCTGGCCCACCTGACGCCGGCGTCGAAGGTTTCCATCTGATTGTAGGCCCGGGCTTCGACAAGACCCTCTTTGACCAGATGACTGACAATGGGTGCCATGCCGTGAAAACGGAGCCCGCCGGCATGGATGGGGGGAGGGACGTAATCATGGCCGAGGGTATGCATTGCCAGAAGGGGTGTTTTCATGGCCAGATCGCCGAAATCATAGGCGTAGGGTCCCCTGGTCAGCGTTGGACACGAGGTCGGTTCTGCCGCAATAACGGATACTTCCTTGCCGTGGATTTTGTCCCGCACGAAGGGGGTAGAAAGTCCGGCAAAGTTGCTGCCACCACCGGCACAACCGATGACTACATCGGGATAAAGACCGATTTTCTCGAACTGGCGCTGCGCTTCCAGGCCGATGATGCTCTGGTGAAGCAGGACGTGGTTAAGAACGCTTCCCAAGGAGTAGCGGGCATCATCCGTGTCGTAGATGTCCTCGATGGCCTCGCTGATGGCAATGCCGAGACTGCCGGGAGAATCCGGATGTTCGGCCAGGACGCCTCGTCCCACCTCCGTTATGTTGCTGGGACTGGCAAAGCAATTGGCGCCCCAGGTCTGCATCATCAGTCGCCGGTAGGGTTTCTGGTCGTAGCTGACCCGGACCATGAAAACCCGGCACTCAATGCCGAACATGTTACAGGCCATTGCGAGAGCGCTTCCCCACTGGCCGGCGCCGGTTTCAGTGGAAATTTTCTTAATGCCGAATTGCCTGTTGTAGTAAACCTGAGCCACGGCGGTGTTCGGTTTATGAGACCCGGCGGGGCTCACTCCTTCGTTCTTGTAGTAGATCTTGACGGGAGCGTCGAGGAGCTTCTCGAAATTGTGGGCCCGATAGAGGGGGCTCGGTCTCCAGAGCAGTAATTTTGCGAGAACCTCGTCCGGAATATCGATCCATCGATCAGGACTCATTTCCTGTTCGATGAGATTCATGGGGAATATACGGGCCATATCGTCCGGTGCCAGAGGCTGGCCGGTTCCGGGATGAAGAGGCGGACTCATGGGTGTCGGAACGTCAGCCAGGACATTATACCACTGCCGGGGAATTTCATTGTCCTGTAAGATAATTTTTGTTTCCTGCATTGACTGATCTCCTTAATGTGAATTCTTTGATAAAAAAAGCCATGGGCGGCACTGACGGCGCCGTCCATGGCTTGTGCCGGTAATGGAACGTCATCGTGTCACGGTACTCACGCTCATGTTGTTACTACGCATAGAAACACAGTGAAGAATCCTTGTCAAGCAGAAAATGAAATGTTCTAAAAGTATTTTGACAAGCAGGATAAAAGATATATAATCTCGATTTTTCCATGATCAGCGCCGTCGGCGCGGAAGGGTATTTCAGGACGTACGCAATGAGCACAGACGACAGCAGTATGCGGGGTGATGTTCGGGTCCGGTTCGCGCCCAGCCCCACGGGCTATCTCCACGTGGGAGGTTTGAGAACGGCCCTTTTTAATTATCTCTTTGCCCGTCGGAACAAGGGCACCTTCATTCTGAGGATCGAGGATACAGATCAGAAACGCTCCATACCGGGGGCCGTGGAAAAACTGATATCCACACTCAGGGCTGTGGGAATCGATTATGATGAAGGTCCCGACGCGGGGGGCGCCTGCGGGCCCTATGTCCAGTCGGAACGCATAGACCTGTACCGGGATCACGCGGAACAACTGATCGAATCGGACATGGCCTACCGGTGCTTCTGTGACGAAAACCGGCTGGAAGAGCTTCGCAGACACCAGAAAAAACTCAAACAGCCGACCATGTATGACGGATACTGCCGGGATCTTTCACCCGACGATGGGGCGAAAAAGCTCGATGCCGGCACGCCGTTCGTCATCCGTCTCAAGTTCCCCCGGGAAGGGCGGACTGTCTTCGACGATGTGGTGCGCCGGAGAGTGGCCGTGGACAACATCCTTGTGGATGATCAGATCCTGATCAAGTCCGACGGTTTCCCAACCTATCACCTGGCCAACGTGGTGGACGACCATTTCATGGGTATAACCCACGTCATCCGTGGAGAAGAATGGCTTTCGAGTGTCCCCAAGCACATCTTCATGTACAAGGCCTTCGGTTGGGACGTTCCTACCCTTGTCCATCTCCCCCTGCTTCTCAATCCCGACCGGAGTAAACTGAGCAAACGACAGGGTGATGTAGCCGTGGAAAGCTATCTCGACAGGGGCTATCTTCCGGAAGCCCTGATTAATTTCATCTCTTTGCTTGGATGGCATCCATCGGATGACCAGGAAATATTTTCACTGGAAGAACTGACGGCGGCCTTTTCACTGGAGAGAATCAACAAGGCAGGCGCGGTGTTCGACGTTGACAAACTGAACTGGATGAACGGCTGGTACATTCGCAACAGTGATATATCGGTCATCGCCGAGCGGTCTCGCCCTTTTTTCGAAGCCGCGGGTTTCGACGTTTCGAACCGGGACACCTTTGTCAAGGTGGTCACCGTCGCCCGGGACTACGTGTCGTTCCTTGAGGAAATAGTGGACCGGGGTCGAATGTTTTATGAAGACCTGGTTTTTACCGACGAACAGCTGGAACTTCTGGGCCGGGAGCAATCGAGACGCATTTTTGCCTCCCTGGCGGACGCGCTTGGAGGACAACCAGAATGGACCCGTGACGACAGTGA
The DNA here is from genome assembly GCA_023228425.1 of Syntrophales bacterium. Classification (NCBI taxonomy): domain Bacteria; kingdom Pseudomonadati; phylum Thermodesulfobacteriota; class Syntrophia; order Syntrophales; species Syntrophales bacterium. Next base: position 35,576 of record JALOBE010000017.1, on the reverse strand, counting down.
CGCCTTCATCAGGAAATCTATGGGAGAGCTGGGGCTGAAGGGTAAACAGTTTTTTTTCCCTCTTCGGCTTGCGCTGTTCGGCAATACCCATGGACCCGATATTCCGACACTCATCGACATTCTTGGACCTGTTGAGACAATCCGGCGCGTGCGTCGGGCAATGGAAACCGGCTGACGGCGGTAACCGCGGAGGGAGCATCGATGGTATCTGTTCTTTTGATTGGACATGGAGCCAGGGAACACGTCATTGCCGAGACCTTCGAAAGGTCGGCCCGATGCGGCGCCATCTATTCCTGGATGAAATCCAACAATCCCGGCATTGCCGCCCTGTCCACTGAAACCCGTCTGGGGCACTACGGTGACCTTGATGGTATCGTTCAGTTTGCCAGGACCGGAAAGGTCGACTTTGCCCTTGTCGGTCCCGAAGACCCTCTCAACAGGGGGGCTGTTGACGCGCTCCTGGAGGCCGGGATCCCCTCGGTCGGTCCGACGAAATCCCTTGCCCGACTGGAAACATCAAAGATGTTCACCCGAAATCTCCTGGAAAAATACGGAATTCCGGGTAATCCGCTCTTTCGGACCTTTTCTTCAATGGATGGAGTAGAGGAATTCATCGGGGGGTTCGCTTCCGGGGCCGTGATAAAGCCCGACGGCCTCACCGGAGGGAAGGGGGTCATGGTGGAAGGGGATCACTTCACCGGCATTGAACAGGCCCTGTCTCTCTGCGAAGCGATCCTGAAGCAGTATGGTTCGGTGCTCGTGGAAGAAAAACTGGAGGGTGAGGAGTACTCCCTCCAGTGCTTCTGTGACGGGAAAACAGTGGTTCCCATGCCCGCCGTGCAAGATCACAAGCGACGTTTCGCCGGTGACGAGGGGCCGAATACGGGCGGCATGGGTTCCTATTCCGCCGGCGACCACAGCCTTCCCTTCCTCCGCCTTGAAGATATTGCCGAGGGGCGGGCCATCACGGAACAGGTTGCCGACGCCGTCTATCGCGAGACGGGGTCGCCCTACAAGGGAATCATGTACGGCGGCTTCATGGTCACCGCCGGGGGCGTACGGCTTCTGGAATACAACGCCCGTTTCGGGGATCCCGAGGCGATGAACGTTCTGCCCCTGCTGAAGACGGATTTTGTTGATCTCTGCATGGCTGTCATCGACGGTACGTTGTCCGGGCTTCCCATAGAGTTCGAAAAGAAGGCAACGGTCTGCAAATATGTGGTTCCCCGGGCTTATGGCTTGCCGGCGGACCACCCCGACGGAGACTCGCGGGCGGCGAAAATAATCATCGGTCGAACATCGGGCGTGCGTGTGTATTATTCCTCCGTGGATCAGCGGGACGATGGTCTCTACATGACCTCCTCCCGGGCCTTGGGTGTGGTTGGTATCGCCGACGATCTTCCTGCGGCGGAGAAACGAGCCGAGAGAGCCGTCGCGTCAATCAGCGGTCCCGTGGACCATCGTTCCGATATAGGGACCGCGGCCCTGATCAACCGACGCATCGAGCATATGAAAAAAATCAGGGGCTGAAGTACGGCCGTACTCAACGCCGATACGAAAGGAGTGTTATGAAAAACAATATCAGACGGGTATTGATCAGCGTGACGGACAAGAGGGGCATTGTTGACTTTGCCGTGGAACTGGCGAAATTTGATATTGAGATACTGTCCACGGGGGGGACGGCCGCACGGTTACGGGAGAACGGCATTGCTGTTACGGATGTGTCCGATTATACAGGTTTTCCAGAAATGATGGATGGGCGGCTGAAGACACTCCACCCCAACATCCATGGAGGAATCCTGGCTCTCAGAAACAATGAAGACCATATGACCGCCCTGAAAAAACACGGCATGGGCCTCATCGACATGGTGGTCATCAATCTCTACCGTTTTCAGGACACGGTGGCCCGTGAAGGGTGTACCCTTGAAGAAGCCGTGGAACAAATCGATATCGGAGGGCCCGCCATGCTGCGGGCGGCGGCAAAGAACTGGCCCTATGTGACTGTTGTTACCGATCCCGCCGATTATGATCCCGTGCTGCGGGAAATGAAGGAAACGGGAGGTGCCCTTTCGAGAAACACCAATTACGCGCTGGCCGTGAAAACCTTCCAACTGACAGCCCGTTATGACGGCGCCATATCAAACTATCTGGGCAGGACCGGTCCCGACGGGGAGACACGGGATTTCCCCGACACGTTGACCCTCCAGTTCGAGAAGGCCCAGAATCTGCGGTACGGTGAAAATCCTCACCAGAAAGCGGCTTTTTATCGGGAAGGCGACCTGTCTCTGTCATCCATCGCAGCGGCCCGGCAGGTTCAGGGCAAGGAGCTTTCTTATAACAATATCATGGACAGTGACGCCGCCTGGCAAGCAGTTTCAGACTTCACAATGCCCGCGGCGGTCATCATAAAACACGCCAATCCCTGCGGTGCCGCCACAGCGGACGCGAGCCTTCGGGAGGCCTATGTAAAAGCTGTGGAAACAGACCCCGTTTCAGCCTTCGGTGGAATCGTCAGTTTTAACAGACCCGTAGACGGGGCAACAGCCGAGGAGTTGGCGAAGATATTCCTCGAGGTCATTATCGCGCCGGGATTCGAACCGGCGGCCCGGGAAATTCTGGCCGACAGGAAAAATGTGCGCCTGCTCGAGATTCCCGCGACAACGGGGGCGGAACCGCCTGCTCTTGATTTCAGGCGTGTCACCGGGGGGCTCCTGGTACAGGAACGGGACGCCGTCGTTGACGACGTTCGGGCCGCCCGGGTTGTGACGAAACGTGCCCCGACGGAGGAAGAATACCAGGCTCTCGATTTTGCGTGGAAAGTTGTCAAGCACGTGAAATCGAACGCTATTGTCTTTGCCGCGAAGGATCAACTCGTAGGGGTGGGAGCCGGCCAGATGAGCCGGGTGGACTCGGTGGAAATCGCGCGCATGAAAGCCCAGCTCCCCACGGAGGGAACGGTCCTCGCATCGGACGCCTTTTTCCCCTTCCGGGACGGCATAGACATGGCGGCAAAGGCGGGCGTGACGGCCATCATCCAGCCCGGCGGCTCCATCCGGGATGAAGACGCCATTGCTGCGGCCGATGAACAGGGCATGGCGATGATCTTTACGGGACGTCGCCACTTCAAGCACTGACGAATGAGAAAGCACAATCAGGCATCCGGTTGTAATGCCGGAGGCCCGGTTGCGCTCTCTCCTCTCCGTTCATTGAGGGCTTGACTGTTTGCTGGAGAATTATTGAAAAACTATCGATTTTGTCATTTCGACCGCAGGGAGAAATCTTGCAACATACGGTCTCCGTCCGCATCATTCCTCGGGATGTGCGCGCCGTGCCGTAAGGAACTTTTTGTAAAGCCGTCCTCTATCAGACGTTTTTCGATTTTTTACGAGTGCATCATCTATCGGGAGGAGGAAATGTCTTCAGAACAAACACCGCTTGTCAGCGTCCTCATGGGGAGTGATTCAGACTACTCCGTCATGAAAGAAGCCCTCAACCTGCTGGAACAGTTTGATATTCCCTGCGAGGCCGTTCTGACCTCGGCACACCGTTCTCCTGAACGAACAGGCCGGTTCTGTGCCGAAGCTGTGGAGCGCGGGGTCCGGGTCATTATTGCGGGCGCCGGTGCCGCCGCGCACCTGGCCGGTGTTATCGCCTCGTTGACGACACTTCCCGTTATCGGTGTTCCCATCGACTCCTCACCGCTGAGGGGTCTCGATGCCCTGCTTTCCACGGTGCAGATGCCGGGCGGTGTTCCCGTGGCTACCATGGCCATCGGAAAAGCAGGCGCCACAAATGGCGCTCTCATGGCAGTCCGGATACTTGCCCTGAATGACGCATCGCTCCAGGTGAAACTGAGGGACTATGCGCAGCATATGGCGCGCGGTCTGGAAGAAAAGCAGAAGACTCTCGGCTCATGAGCAGGCTGATCATACCCATCGGCCCCGCCGACCCTGCCGGGAACGCCGTCGATGAAGCTGTCATTATCCTGGCACGGGGGGGAGTGGTTGCCTATCCAACGGAAACCTTTTACGGTTTGGGTGCCGACGGGACCAATGAAAGCGCTATCGGACGGATTTTCGAGATCAAGGGCCGGGGCCGGCAGATTCCCCTTTCCGTGATCATCGGTGACCGGTCGGATCTGGGGCGTCTGGTTGCAAAGATTCCCGAAGGGGCACGGAAACTGGCCGACGCGTTCTGGCCCGGTGCCATAACCATACTTTTCGACGCCCTGCCGGACGTACCGGGGATTCTGACGGCGGGTACGGGGAAAATCGGGGTTCGTCTGTCGAGCAATCCCGTGGCCGCGCTTCTTGCCCGTCGGTTGGGCCGTCCGTTGACGGCCACCAGCGCCAATCCCTCAGGATTCCCGGAATGCACTTCCGCCGATGAGGTTCTGGCAACCCTCGGGAATAGCGTGGATGCCGTAATCGATGGAGGCGTCACTCCGGGGGGATCCGGGTCCACAATTATTGACGTGACCGTCGAGCCGCCGCTGGTTATCAGGGAGGGGGTTCTGGCGGTGACGGCAATCGACGCGGTTCTCGGGAGGCGATAACCGGCCGTTTCTCCCGACCCGATGCCGATTTCAAGACGCGTTCAACGCCTGTCTTCCCGACGGGGAAGCGTGATATCCACCAGCTCAACAGCAAAATGGCCCGCTTCTTCCGGGGGATTGATAAAGGCGAGCATGAAAGGTATGGGACCGCCCGGAGGGATCGTTACGCCCCTCTGATCCCTGCCGGAAGGCATCAGAAGCTCGCGCTCGATCTCTTTCTTCGTAAGGTTGCGCAATTCACCACCGGAGAGCAGGTTGCCGCAGTAGGCTTCCGTTTCAGCAACTGTACGTTTGTCGGCAGCCATCAATGTGCCCCGCACCCGTATCGCGGACAGGGGGACATCGTTCCTGTTGACGGCGATTCCCTCGATAAGAAGAATTTTACCGGTGATCCAGTTATTGTGAACTGATTCCTGGATATCCACGAGTTCGATGTTCTGCCGGACCGCATCCATCGACAGGGTTGTGTCCCGTGATCCGATCCATTCCTCGAGTGACGAAAATACCTTTGCGAATCCGGCTGTTACCGATGTTCTGACGGGGGGGCTCTGCCAGAAAACGAGCGTCGCGACAACACCTGCAAGACAGATTACCAGGAAGATGAACCAGCCCGAGACGAGCGGGCTCCGTTGCCCCGGGGCCGGCAGTGTATCGTAACCATCGGGCTCTTCCATTGGTGCAGTGTCGGTAACGTCCCGCTTTCCCTTCAGCCCGTCATCGGGTTCGGCTTCTCCGCTCTTGATGTCATCGAGCAGTTCAGCAATGCGCCTGAAGTCACTTTCTTCAGGAAGGCGGGGCTGTCCGGTCACCGGGTCTTCGCCAACGGCCCGGATGGGTCCGGGAGGGGATGAAAATATATGACCGCACCGGGTACACCTGAAACGAACCGGCCGCTTTTTGTTAACCACTTCGTCACTGACGCGATACCGACGTTCACAGCCGGGACATTGAACAATCACGGGTCACCTCCCGGGATAGCGGTTTCATCCAGCAGGTATATGTCGGGAAGACACCGGTATTGTTCATCATAGTCAAGTCCATAGCCTACGACAAATCCATTCCGGACGGAAAAGCCCACGTAGTCGGCTTGAAATTCCGTTTCCCTGCGCTCTTTCTTGTCGATCAGTGTGCAGGAACGCAGGGAACGGGGAGTTCTTCCCTTGAGCCGTTCGGCAAAAAAAGCGATCGTTATCCCCGTATCGATTATATCCTCGACGATGAGAACGTCCCTGCCCCGCACGGGGATTTCCATGTCCATCCTGATTTCAGCGACGCCCCGGCTTTCGGTTCCGGAACCGTAGCTTGCCAGCCGGGCGAAATCGATGACATGACCGACCGAAATATGACGGGAGAGGTCGGCAAGGAACATAAAGGCACCCTTCAGAATCGCTACGATCACCAGGTCTTTCCCCTCGTAGTCACGGCTGATTTCAGCGGCGAGCTCCCGAACCCGTTCCGCGATACGGGTTTTGTCGAAGAGAATACTCCCCCGGATGCTGTTCATGGTTTCCTCCCTGACCATTCTTCATAAACCAACCGGGGTTGGCTGTCAATTCAGAGACATGTTTCCACAACCCGCGACCGGTAACAGGAGATGAAGGCATCGAGGTGTTCTTCAATCAGGTTCTCCGCCCTTCGAAGTTCATCCAGTGACCCGAAGCATGAGGTGAGACTGAGGAAGATTGTGTCGAACCTGGACCGCTCGCATCCCAGGGCATCGTAATCGATATGACTGATCATGTACTGGGATCCGTCAAAGTAATATTTCCCCAGACGGTTCGTGTCGGGCGACCGGAAAGGCCAGGTTACCTTGAAAGAAAAAAAACGCCGCACCAGGTCATGCAGGGGACCGCGGGCAAGACCTTCCGGATCGGGCATTTCCCCCAGGCCCTCGGCAATAAAACGGAAGTATTCCTTTACCAGGTCAATGTCAGTAATGACAAGACCATAAAGGTACCAGTCATCCAAAGCGTTGACCACGGCCCGCTGTTCCGCTCTCGTCAGGAAATGGTAGCTTGGACAGAAGTGGCCGTCGCACAGGTCGCGCCCGTAAAAAGAAACATCCCGCAGATCCGTTCCCCCGTTCTGAAAGGGATGAAGAAGACATCCGACCCTGCGCCGGGTTTCGTCAAGATATCCAAGATATTCGCAGCAATAAATGACTTCGTAACGTTTCTCCTGTGATTCGATGGACTGAATACGTGACGCGAACGGTTCCAGGTCGCGGCGGTCCCGGACTTTTTTACGGAACAAAGAGGTTCGCTGTTCCAGGCGATGGGCCAGAGCTTCCCGGGAGCTGTCCCGGTAATTATACAATCCGCAGCAGGCGCCGCAGGACATACCGGGACCCGGTTGGCAGAGATGTATGTCTTCGGGTTGAAGCACGCTGAAACAGCCCTTTCTCCGTGATGCGGGCCCTATACTGCGAACGGGCGGGGAAAATCAAGTTCCGCGTTCAAGGTGCCCGCCTGGAGGACCGCTACCGGGTACCGAGGGTGACCAGGTAAACGACGGTTTCCCTCTCGCCGTCGAGAGCCATGATGTTGTTGACATCCCCGTCGCGAAAGGCTCCGATGGGAACGCCGCCCAGTCCGAGGGAGACGGCTTCCAGGAGAATATTCTGTGCTGTGTGGCCCGCCTCCATGTATATGTATCGGGTGCTCCGATTACCGTAGGAATTGAGGATGCGGTCCGGAACGGCGGTTATGACCAGTGCGACATCGGCTGTCTCGATCCACTCCTGGCCCAGGCATGCCCTCGTGAGAGGGTCAGCGAAGTCTCCCTGTTTTTGTACCGACAGGCTGTGGAACTCCGGCAGGTATCGGTAGATGCCCCGGGGTAATCCTTCCACGCTGTGTACGACGGCATAGAGTTCCAAAGGATAGGTGGCGCCGGCCGACGGGGCCGTTCGAAGATCCCGTCCCCGGAGGTGCTGTGTTATCCCCTGTCCGGCAAAAAGAAGCTGGCCGAGTTCGGCCCGGGTAATGCCCCGGGTCGAAAAACGGCGGACGGAACGTCGCTGTTCCAGGACTTCCTCCAGAATCATTCCCCTGAATGCCGGTTTCGGCAGTGAAATAACTGAACCATTCATGACGGCTTCCTCTTCCTTTCCTGCGCAGATCCCGTTCGGTGTATGCCGACCGCACCGTGCCCATACTACCTCATTTTTTCGGATGGTTCAAAAGAACCGCTGAAAACAGGGGGTCTTGCCTCAACGGAATGAGAAGTGTATGAAGAAAGATCATAACGGAACATTACAGGAGGGACCATGAACGCTGTTGTCAGACCCCGGGTGGTCATCGTGGGCGCCGGTTTCGGCGGTCTCTGGGCCGCTCGAACCATCGCGAACGAATCCGTTGAAGTTGTTCTCGTTGATCGGAACAACTATCACACGTTCCTTGCGCTGCTGTACCAGGTGGCTGCGGCACTGCTCGAGGCGGGGGACATATCCTATCCTGTGCGCAGTATTTTCAGAAAGCTGCCCAACGTGAGTTTCGTGCTGGCCCACGTTCATCGTATTGACGTTGACCGGGGGCGTCTCAAGACGGACGGTCCGGACATTCCGTTTGACTACCTGATTGTAGCCACGGGGAGCATCACCGACACGCTCGGAGTGGACGGCGTCGCGAAGCACGCATACTTTCTGAAGACACTTGAAGAGGGGGTGGCTCTCAAGAATCATATCATCTGCTGTTTTGAAGCGGCCGCCGGGGAACCCGACGAGGCTGCGCGTGCACGTCTTCTCACCTTCGTCATCGTGGGCGGCGGCGCCACGGGGGTCGAATATGCCGGAGCCCTGAACGAACTCGTGAGGGGGCCTCTTTCCCGGGATTATCGGGACATTGACTTCAGCGAGGTGAAAATCGTTCTGCTGGAAGCGGCGGACCGTCTCGTCGGCGGCATGCCCGGAGACATACAGGCATACACAGCGAAGAGATTGGAAAAGATGGGAGTGGATGTCCGGTTTCGGGCCAAGGTGGACCGGGTTACGGGTGAGTCGGTTACCCTTGATGGCGGCGAAACCATTCCGACCCGGACGGTGGTCTGGACAGCCGGTGTTCGGGGAGAACCCCTGCCGGAATATTCAGGGATAGCGACGGAGCGCGACGGTCGGGTTCCCGTTCTTCCCACGTTGCAGGTTCAAGGCCATCCTCACATGTACGTCGTGGGCGATCTTGCTTCGCTGAAAGACCGGGACAGACCCCTTCCCCTGGTCGCCCAGGTCGCCATACAATCGGCGGTAGCGGCTTCACGGAACATCATCCGGCAGGCAGCGGGGAAGGAGCCGCTGCCCTTTTCATACCATGACCGGGGATCCATGATAACCATCGGCAGAAACTCCGCCGGGGTCGCCATAGGCCCCCGGACCTACAGGGGGTTTTTCGCCTGGGTTCTCTGGCTTACCATTCACCTGTTCTATCTGATAGGGTTCAGGAACAGGATTATGGTGTTTCTCAACTGGGCCTGGGATTACCTGCTTTACGAACGGGCAGTGCGCTTCGTTTTTCCGGCGGAGACGGCTGCTTTTGAGAAACGGTCGGCCTGCTTTGCCCCCGGAGCCGATTCCGGGGAGCCGGAGCATGAGCGGGGCGCATGGGACGGAACACATTGAATCAATATCAAAAATTGTGTAAAGGGAATGAATCATCAGAAACCGGGGTCAGAGTACATATACATGACGAGAAAGAGCGAACGAAACATGACGGGACCGGGTGAAGACCGGTATCGCCGAATCTTTGAAGGCGTCCGGGAGGTTTGTTATGAAACCGATGAGTCGGGAATTATTCTCGACATTTCATCGTCAATCACACAGGTTCTCCAGTACGGACGGGAAGAGTTGATCGGCAGGTCCATGGCGAATCTTTTCGCCGACGATGACGCGAGCCGGGAGTTTTTCGATGTCGTCAGGGAGCGCGGTTCGCTCAACGATTTTGAAGCCTTTCTTGTAAGAAAAGACAAAAGCACCACCTGTTGTTCGATCAGTGCCCGGTACATCCATGATGATCCGGGGGCCCTGTCTCCGGGGATAATCGGTTCATTCAGAGACGTCTCCCGTTGGAAACGGACCGAGAAAGACTTGAGGGAAAGTGAAGAACTGTATCGAGCCCTGGCGGAGGAATCCCTGGCCGGTGTCTACATTATCCAGGACGGTTTTTTTCGCTACATCAATGCGAACGCTGCGGACTACATCGGCCATAGCCGTGAGGACCTGATCGGTCGAAAAGCCATGGATATTGTGCATCCTGACGACCGGAAAAAGCTGAAGGCCCATGCGCTCGCCATGCTGAAAGGAGAGAGCGAAGTTCCCTACGAATATCGGGTGATAACCAGGGACGGCCAGATCCGCTGGATGATCGAGACGGTGACGTCCATTACGTACAAAGGCAGGTCGGCGGTGTTGGGAAACTCCATGAACACCTCCTGGACCCTTTCAAGATTGGATATCGGAATCGTGCAGGCCATCATTGACGCCGTCCACGACGGTGTTTATGTCTCCGACATGGATGGTTTTTTTGTAGCAGCCAACAAGGGGTTTGAAAGGATAACCGCCATCAGCCGCATTGAGCTGGCAAAAAAACACACCAACTACCTCATCGAAAAGAAATATATCAGCGAAGCCGTCAACCTCGACGTCATGAGAGACCATAAAAGCAGGTCGAAACTGATCCGTTACCCCAGCGGAAAGGAGGTGCTTGTGACTGCCGCCGTGGTATGGGACAAGAACAGGCGGCCCGTGGGACTGGTCAGTACCATGCGCGACCTGACGGAGCTGAACAGGATGCAGAAAAAGCTGGTCCACTCTACCCTCCTTGTTGAAAAGTACAAGAAAAACCTGGATATTCTGTCAGAAAAGCTGGAAGCGACCAGGCAGGAATTTATCACCCATACATCTGAAGGAAGGTATGTGCTGGAGCTTGCGGAAAAAGTCGCGGGTTCGAGTGTCACCGTTTTGATAACGGGCGAGACCGGCGTGGGCAAGGACATCATTGCCCGGTACATCCATGGGCGAAGTCCCCGGGTCGAGAAAGGCGCCTTCATCAAGGTGGACTGTGCCGCCTTGCCGGCGAATCTCCTGGAGTCTGAACTGTTCGGGTATGAAAGGGGTGCTTTTACGAGCGCCAGCGGTGAGGGGAAACAGGGTCTCCTCGAAGCGGCCGACAAGGGGACCCTGTTCCTTGACGAAATCGGAGAGCTGCCCTACGAGCTGCAGTCAAAACTCCTCAACGTGATTCAGGATAAAGAGATCAAGCGTATCGGAGGGCTGGCCGTCCATCCCGTTGACGTTCGCATTGTCGCCGCCACAAATCGCGACATCGAGGAGATGGTCCGGAATAAAACCTTCAGGCAGGATCTCTATTACCGGCTGAGCGTTGTTCCCATCCATATCCCCTCCCTGCGAGAGCGTCGAGAGGACATTGTGCCGCTGGTTCTACATTTCTTGAACCATTTCAACGACCTTTACAATGCCAACAATTATATCTTCAAGGACGCGCTGGATTACCTGAAAGACTATCGCTGGCCGGGTAATGTGCGGGAACTGAAAAATATGATCGAACGGTTTGTTATTGTACATCCCGACACGGAAATCCGGGTCGCCGATATTAGAGCAGAAGAGGCAAACCAGAGCAAATTCGAATCGTCGATCCTGGGGCGTATAAAAATGCAGAATCGGATCGGATCGCTTAAAAATGCCGTGAGGCAGTTTGAAGAAGAGTTGATCAAAGCGGCACTGGACATGCACCCTACACTGGCTGAAGCGGCGGACGACCTGGGTATCGACATTTCCACCCTTACAAGGAAAAGACGAAAATACAATCTCCGTAAAAACTCCGGTTGAAATTCGAAGCATGGTCGACATCGAACATGTGCGTCAATGCACATATGTGCGGAAATGCACATGCTTCTTTGCACATTCTCAGGGCTTTCCATAGGTAGGTCTGTCGATATTTCAAGTGATTAAGAGCTTCTGTAAAGATGGCACGACTGTTGCTTGAGTTTTAGACAGCAGGGGCACAAGAGCATATTCACCCGCTCTTCATGATGCCCGGTGATGCGGTTCACAGACAGGCGTCCTGGTTGGTTTGAGAAATCGAACAGTGAAAAGGCGGTTGAATCGACGAACCGGCAATCGACAGTATGATGGAGGTACACGTGATGGAAATACTGGAACAGGGGAACGGAGAGATATTCTCGACAATAACGCCTGATGAGTTTCGCAGACACATGCGTGACAAAGCGGACAGGGCAAATCTGGATAAACGCATGGATTTGAAGGAGGCCATCAAGCGTTTTGTCCGTACGGGTGATTATTTGTCCATAGGGGGATGCAGCATCGTCCGGTTGCCCATGGCTTTTATTCACGAGATTTTAAGACAGGGGTTCTATTTCCGGATGGCCGCCGGAACCCGGACCTTCGACATTGACCTGTTGCTCGATAACGATCGAGTCACAGAACTGGATATCGGCTACATCCTGGGTCTTGAAATGCTCGGGATCCCCCAGTACACAAGGACCCGTGTCAGCGAGAGACTCTCCAAGGGAGAGCTCAAAATTACCGAATGGTCGAATGGAACCATGGCCTGGCAACACAAGGCGGCTGCCATGGGCGTGTCATTTCTGCCGGTGCGGAGTCTGGCGGGAAGCGATTCCTTCAAGTACAGCGCCGCCAAAAAAGTCAAATGCCCCTTCACGGGTATCGACGTGATCCTGGTCCCGGCCCTGTACTGCGATGCTTGTGTGATTCACGTCCACCGGGCCGACAAATACGGGAACTGTCAGATCGACGGCATGCTCAACGAGGACCTGGACAAGGCGCGGTCAGCAAAAAACCTGATCATTACAACGGAAAAAATAGTCGACACCGACGTTTTCCGCCAGGACGGATCGAAAACAGTGATTCCCCAGTTTTACGTTGATGCCGTGGTCGAAGTTCCCAACGGAGCCTATCCCACGAACATGCCCGGCTTGTACTACCTTGACCTGGATCACCTGAAAACCTATGCCAAGGCCGCCGAGGACCGCTCCGGCGAAGCGTTGAAGAATTATTACCTTGAGTATGTGTTCGGAACGAATGACTTCAACGAATATCTTGAAAAATGCGGTGGTCTGAAGCGCATAAAAGAATTGAAAAAAATCGAATTGATGGAAAGGAGCATGTGAGGGTCATGGAGAAAAAGCCTTACAATCCTATAGAACTCATGGCGTGTGTCGCCTCGAGATATATTGAAGACGGCAGGCTGATTTTCGCCGGAACGGGCATTCCCATGCTGGCCGCTTCGCTGGCCCAGAAGATCTACTGTCCCAACCTCGTGCTTGTATATGAAGCGGGCGGCATCTCGCCGGAAGCGTCCATGCTGCCCCTGTCTGTGGCGGATTCGAGAACTACCTATCGGGCCATCAGCAGCGCCTCCATGCCGGAGGCCTTTGAAATGCTGCAGAAGGGCATTGTGACGTACGCCTTCCTGGGAGGCGCGCAGATCGACCGGTATGGAAACCTGAACTCCACCATGATCGGTGATGATTACCTGAATCCGAAAACCCGGTTGCCCGGAAGCGGCGGTGCCAACGAACTCGGGTCGCTGGCATGGAAAACCCTGATCATAATGAACCACAGTCGTCGTCGCTTTGTGGAAAAGGTGGACTTCATCACCACGCCGGGCTACCTGGACGGCCCGGGTGCTCGTGAGCGTGCCGGTCTTCCCCCGGGTAATGGCCCCCACCTTGTTTTTACTGAGCTTGGGATTTTCGATTTTGAAAAGACCAGCAAGTGCATGCGCCTGCAGTCTCTCCTTCCCGGTATCACACGGGAAACGGTCATCGAAAACACGGGTTTTGAACTGCTTTATGCCGACACCATCAGGCAGGAAGAAGAGCCCACAGCGGAAGAGCTGAAAGCATTACGCGAGGAGGTTGATCCCTGGAGGGTTGTCCTCAGCCGGGGCGACAATAACAATAGCCGTTGACGCGAATTCGCGTCGGTGGTAATGTCGGCTGTTGTAACGAGGTTGTCATCGGAATCTGATGGCAGGGGTATTCCGCTGAATCTGGCGGGGGAACGTCACGAGAGAAAGAAAAGGAGAAGAAGTTATGAGGAAAAAAGTTGCACTTTTGGCTGCCGTCGTCATGGCGATGGTATTCAGTGCGGGCATTGGTTCGGCCGCGCCGATCAAGTGGACGATGGTTTCTACCTGGACGCCGGCTATCGATCTGCTCCAGGGCGACATTAATTTCGCGAAACTCGTAAACGAGCTGAGCGGCGGCCGCCTCGAAATCACGGTGTCCTCCGCGGGCGAACTGGTTCCCGCCACGGCGGTCTTCGACGCCGTCGCCCGGGGTTCCGTCCAGGCCGGAGGCGACTGGCCCACCTACTGGGCAGGCAAGAACAGTGCTTTTGACCTTCTCGGCTCGTATCCAATGGGATTTACAATGTACGACTATGTGAACTGGTATTACCATTACGGGGGCAAGGAAGTCGTCACGGAACTGTTCGGGAAATATGGAATCGTGTATTTCATGCACTGTGTCAGCCCCCAGGAGTCGGGTATACGGACCACCGTACCCGTAAGAAACATCAATGACTATAAGGGTAAAAAACTTCGGATGTCGGGAAAGGCCCAGGGACACATCCTCGGCAAGCTTGGCGCCGCCCAGGTCATGGTTTCCGGCGGTGAAATTTACCAGGCACTGCAGTTGAAAACAATCGACGGAGCCGAGTTCAGCGTTCCTTCCATCGACTGGAAGATGGGTTTCGGCGAAGTGACCAAGTTTAACATCGCGCCAGGCTGGCATCAGCCCGCGTCGACCTTTGGAGTTCTCATCAACAAGAAAGCCTGGGAAAGCCTTCCCGACGACCTGAAAATCATTGTCGAGCGTGCCGCCATGGCGAACGTTGCCTGGACGAGCAGCTGGTATGAGGTCGGCAATATAAAAGCCCTTGAGGCCTTTGAAAAAGCAGGAACCGAGGTTATCCGTCTTACCGATGAAGACCTCAAACTCATTGAAGCGTACTCATGGGAGCATCTGATTGCTGAATCTGCGGCGAATCCCGATTACGCGAAAGTTGCAGTCTCGATGTTTCAATACATAAAAGATTTTCAGAAAACGAGGGATTACCAGAAGCCCTTCGCGCACGGAAGAAATCCCTACACTATTCCGAATCTTCCGGGGCTGAAATAAGAAGAGAATGTCGCGGGAGCATCCGGACGATCAGGATGCTCCCGCATCCAACAGAAAGAGGTTTCCGGACATGAAAGCATTGCTTGCCATATCCCGGCGGATCGATACCTTCAGCAAATGGTCGGGCGTTATCTTCAGTTACCTTTTGATTCCCCTGGTTCTTCTTGTCGTCTTCGAGGTAATTACAAGACAGTTTAACCGCCCGACGATCTGGACTTTTGAGTCCGTCAGTTTTCTATACGGGGCGCACTTCATGCTTGTTGCCGCCTATGGTCTTCTGACGAAATCGCATGTGTGTATCGACTTGGTTTCGAGCCGTTTTTCGGTCAAGATAAATGCCATATTTTCTCTGATCTGTTATGTCTTACTGTTTTTTCCCTTCATTATCGTTTTTACGTACTATGGCATTGACTATTCGTACTTCTCATGGCTGTACCTGGAAACATCATGGAGTGCCTGGGGACCGCCATTATACTATATCAAGACGGTCATCCCCATAACGGCAGTTATGCTGCTGGTGCAGGGTATTTCAGAGGTCATCAAGAACATCGGTATCCTCACCGGGGTAAAGGAGGTGGCCGAATGAGTCCCGAATTAGTTGCGATTGCCATGTTTGCAGCGCTGGTGGTCTTTCTCTTCATGGGCCACCCCCTGGCCTTCGTTCTCGGCGGCGTCGGAACCTTTTTCGGCATCGTCTTCATCGGTCCCCAATTTTTCGGCATCTTCATGGACCGGATCTATGGAACCATGGACAACTTCGTCCTTGTGGCCATCACACTCTTCATCCTCATGGGGAACTTTCTTGCCTTGTCGGGCATAGCGGATAATCTCTTCGCGTCGTTACGACTTCTTCTCGGCCCTGTCAGGGGTGGAGTGGGCCTCGCCGTGGTGGTTGTCTGCATCATTTTTGCCGCCTGCACGGGGATCATCGGTGCCTCCGTCGTTACCATGGGGCTCCTGGCGGGACCCATACTGATCCGCTACGGCTATTCACGTGAATTGACAACGGGAGTCATTGCCGCCGGGGGAAGCCTGGGGATGCTGATACCGCCGAGCATCATGCTCATCATGATGGCAGACCAGGCGTCGCTTTCGGCGGGCAAGCTGCTCATGTGCGGTGTTGTCCCGGGCGTCACGCTGGGCGTTTTATACATGATCTACATTGCCGTCCGTTGCGGCATCAATCCCGAGGTGGGTCCTCCGGTTCCTCCCGAGGAGCTGGCACTGGTTCCCATGACAAAACGGATTACCGATACGCTTCGCTATGCGGTTCCGCCGGTGATTCTCATCGTGTGTGTCCTCGGGGCCATCTTCTTCGGTGTGGCCACGCCGACGGAAGCTGCGGGCGTGGGGGCCTTCGCGGCCTTTATCATGGCCTTAGCCTACAGGAAGCTGACCTGGGAGAATTTTAAGGAAACGCTTTACCAGACGTCCCGAACGACAACGATGGTGATCATCATCATCGTCGGTGCCACCTGCTTCACCGGTGTGTTTCTCGGCCTCGGCGGCGGAAAGGCCCTTGTTAATGCCATTCTGGGCCTGGGTCTGGGAAAATGGGGAACCTACATTCTCATCATGGCCATCTACATTATGCTGGGCTGTTTTATCGACTGGATCGGAATCGTCATGATCACCTTCCCGATCTTTCTGCCCCTGGCTCAAGCGCTGGGGTTCGACCCCCTCTGGTTCACGGCCATGCTGGCCATCAACCTGCAGATGTCCTTCCTCACGCCGCCCTTCGGCTACGCGCTGTTCTATCTCGCCGGGATCGGACTGGATGGTGTGAAGCTGCCGCACATCTACCGGGGCGTCCTGCCCTTCATGGCCATGCAGATAGTCGGCATCGCGGTGTGCACGATTTTCCCGAATGTCGTTCTCTGGTTGCCCAACCTGATGATGGGAGGATAGTGAAAGGGGCAGGCCCGTTTTTTAACAGAGTATCAAATCACTTCAATGTCTTGTGCACCCTCCTCACAGGCATGAGTGATTGCCGAAGGGGTGAGAAACATTGTTTTCTCCCCCTTTTTTATGGTGAAGGCAATGGTGATGATCGCGCCTGAAATCGAAAAACCTTCGCTTCGATGGAGGACGGTTTCGTACACGGTTTCTTTGTACGAAACCGTCAAAGATTACCGGAATTCAATCATTCCCTGGATGAAGCACATGGCCTTCCCTCAGATAGAATCGCCCCCCTTCAAGCATTCGAACCACGTCGAGCCGGATAAGCTCTTCGAGGGCTTTGGGCCGGTAATCCCTCATGCCTATGTTGATGAGTTGCGTTTTTGTGTAGGGGAGTTCAACCGCCGAGGAGGGGTCAAGGGCCTTTCTCGCCTTCAGGTCGGCAATTATGAAATCGCAGGCCCGTTTCATTTTCCATCCCCCGATGCGCAACGCAAGAATCAGGACGCCTATGGCGAAAAAAATCATGAGAATGGTTTTGACAGTTTCGGACATGAGAATCTTCTCCCGAATGCGGTGTTTTCAACTTGACATAAAACGTTATCTGCTATAGTAAATTTTCTTGATTCAATCAACCCTCTTGATAAGGAAAGGACGGAAGCACAGGTGGCAACCCACAGGTCAGCGGAAAAAAGGCATCGCCAGAGTGAACGCCGAAGGGCGAGAAACATATCAACAAAATCGCACGTCAAAACAAGAATAAAATCCCTCATTGCCGCTATCGAGGCAAAGGATTCCGACGGTGCCGGAGAAAAACTGCTCACGGCGACGAAAGCGATCGATAAGGCCGTCGGCAAAGGAATCATTCACAAAAAAACGGCAAGCCGCAAGATTTCCCGGCTGACCAGGAAAGTAAACGCCCTGCTTACCGTTTAAAATCCCGACAGCATGGTTCTATAGGCCCGTTCCGCAAGGTCGGAGGACAGTTTTTTGAGCGCCGCCGACCGACTTCTTTCTGTCGTGCCCGGATCATCGCTGACGCGATACACTTCTGTTCCCGAAAAGCCCTTTTGAGACCAGAGGATATCTCCGCTCCGTTCCTCGAAGATCAAGTCCAGACTCATATGAATTCTGTCCTCTATGGCACTTTCCGCGGTGGTGTAAGTCGCGCGGGAGGTAAACACGTTGGTGACGGTTCCACGCACCAGGGCGTCACCGTCCTCGGCATTTCCGGCGATGGAGAATCGTCCGCCCCGTCTGAACCGGTCGATGAAGTCGTTCCGCAGGTAGTTTTCAATCAGCGCCTCTGATGTCGCATTGATGAAGGGGGCGACGTAGACGTGCCGTATGGACGGGTCAATGGCGTCCGCGCTTCCCGCAAAGCGATAGCCGCATGAGGCGGACACCAGTACAGCCATGATCATCAGGGTAAAAAGACAGTTTTTACCCATATCGGGCTACCCTTTCGACAAGTCCGCCGACAGGACATCCTATCGGACGACAATGTTGACAAGTTTCCCGGGAACCGTGATGACGTTGATCACTTCTTTCCCGCTGGTATGCTTGCGCACGTTCTCATCTTCCAGGGCAAGCCGGCGGATGACGTCGTCAGATTCACCCGCATCGACCTGGATCCTGCTTCGAACTTTTCCTCCCACCTGGATAACGATGGTAACTCGCTCTTCCCGGGCCGTCTCTTCATCGTAGGTCGGCCAGGCAGCGTCCGCCAGGATTCCCTGTCCGCCCATCATGTGCCAGAGTTCTTCCGTCATATGGGGAACGATGGGGTTGAGCAGAAGAATGACGATCTCGATTGCGGATCGTATGACGGAGTATGATTCCCGATCTTCCGGGTCGGGTCGCCTGATTCCGTAGAGCGCGTTGACCAGCTCCATAACGGCGCTGATGGCCGTGTTGAAGTGGAAGCGCTCTTCGATGTCACTGCTCACTTTTCTGACGGTCTGATGGTATTTTTTTCGCAGTCCCCGCAGACTCTCGTCGGCGGGATCCCCTTTTTCATCAAAGGGATCCAGGTTCTTCACATCGTCCAGATATTCCTGAACGATGCGCCAGACCCGGTTCAAAAAACGGAATGCTCCCTCCACGCCACTGTCGTTCCAGTCGAGATCTTTTTCCGGTGGAGAGGCAAAAAGGCAGAACATTCTGGCCGTATCAGCCCCGTAGGTTTCTATAAGAAATGAAGGGTCGACAACGTTTTTCATGGATTTGGACATTTTCTCGGTTTTGCCGACGATGACCTGCTCGTTACAGTGCGCGCAGACGCCGTCTTTCACTTCTTCGGGATAGAGGAAACCGTGCCGGGGGCACCGGGTGGTTTCCTTGCAGACCATGCCCTGGGTCAGAAGCCTGGAAAAGGGCTCATCGATGCCGAGGACGCCGAAATCACGGAGAACCTTGGTGTAAAAGCGGGAATAGAGCAGGTGAAGGATGGCGTGTTCGATGCCGCCGATATACTGGTCGACGGGCATCCAGTAATCGACGCTCTGTCTGTCCAGACCGGGCGTGACATGGTGGTGCGGTGAGCAGTACCGGTTAAAATACCAGGAGGATTCAACAAAGGTATCCATGGTGTCCGTTTCCCGTTTCGCCGGCGAACCGCAGGAGGGGCAGGAACAATCAACAAACGATGGTATCCGCCCGAGGGGTGACCCTCCTTCAGCGTCGAGTTCCACATCCATGGGAAGAACGACGGGAAGATCCTCCTCGGGGACCGGAACCGTGCCGCAGACGTCGCAGTTGATGATAGGTATGGGGGCCCCCCAATAACGCTGACGTGAGATACCCCAGTCCCGCAGCCGGTACTGAACGGTCTTTTCCCCCCGGCCCGTCGATTCCAGGTATCCGGCAATATCCTCCAGTGCCTGAAGATTGTCCCGGCCGTTGAAGGGCCCCGAGTTAACGAGCACGCCTGGTTCAACGTATGCTTCGGTCATGGTATCCTCTTCGACCGGCTTGTCAGGATTCTGGATGACCACTACCAGAGGAAGATCATATTTCTTCGCAAATTCAAAGTCCCGCTGGTCATGGGTGGGAACGGCCATGACACACCCCGTGCCGTACTCGGCCAGGACAAAATTAGCCGCGTAGATAGGCATTTTCCTGTCCGTGACGGGGTTGCGGCACCAGGAGCCGAGGAAAACGCCTTCTTTTTCATAATAATCTGAGGTCCGCATCAGATTGTCCTGTTTTTTTACCTTCTCTACGAAGGTGAGCACCTCTTCTTCGCGGGGCGTTCCCCGGACCAGCTCCATGGTACGGGGATGCTCGGCGGCGATGAGCATGAAAGTGGCGCCGTACAGGGTGTCCTGCCGTGTCGTGAAAACCCGTATGGGGTCCGATCCGTCTTCCATGGGGAAGACGATCTCACACCCGTAACTTTTACCGATCCAGTTCTTCTGCATTGCCAGGACCCGCTCGGGCCAGCCCGGCATCCTGTCGCAGTAATCGAGCAGTTCTTCCACGTAGTCGGTGATGCGGAAAAACCACTGGTCCAGATGTTTTTCCTGCACTTCCTCTCCACATCGCCAGCAGAGTCCCGCCTCGACCTGTTCGTTTGCCAGCACGGTCACACACCGGGGACACCAGTTGACGGAGCCGGATTTCTTGTAGGCCAGCCCCTTTTCATACATCCAGAGAAAAAAGAGCTGTTCCCACCGGTAGTATTCCGGTTCACAGGTGGACAGTTCGCGGTTCCAGTCATAGCTGAATCCCATCCGTTTCAACTGTTGCTTCATGTGCTCGATATTCTGGTTGGTCCAGGTCGCGGGGTGAATCCGGTGTTCGATAGCGGCGTTTTCCGCGGGCATGCCGAAAGAGTCCCATCCCATGGGATGGAGGACATTGAATCCCCGCATTTTCTTGTATCGGGCCACCACGTCGCCAATGGTGTAATTTCTGACGTGGCCCATGTGAATTTTTCCGGAAGGGTAGGGGAACATTTCGAGAAGGTAGTATTTTTCCCGGTCCGGGTTCTCGGACGCGCTGAAGGTCTGCCGCTCTTCCCACAGACGCTGCCACTTCTCCTCTATGCTCCGGGGATCGTATTTATTCTTCACGATTCGCTCCGCAGGGGAATTTCGCGGACGTTTTTCCCGTCCGTCAAGTCCGTTGTTTTCCTATCATACTTCACAGTAACAATCAAAGAAGGATTCGTTGAACGCAACGGTCCGAGGCCTTGATTGTGTCATTCCGAGGAGCATCGCGATTGTGTCATTTCGAGGAGTGTCTCGATTATGTCCGGGGAGTGTCTTAAGGTCCGTCATTTCGAGGAGCGAAGTAATTGTGTCATTTCGAGGAGCGAAGCGACGAGAAATCCCTGTCCCGGGCACAGCGAGGGATATTTGAGACTTCTCACATGCGTTCGAAGTGACAGGGGAACGTTCGAAGTGACCTTTAAAAATGTCATTTCGAGGAGCGTCTTAAGGTCCGTCATTTCGAGGAGCGTAGCGACGAGAAATCTTTCCTTGATATCGAAATGACACAATCGATTGTTTTTCGATACAGGTCTCGGTCCTTCAGCCGCGTGGAAGGGGTCCTATCCCCACCGGGGTTCTTATTTTTTCCAGAACTCGGGTACAAAAAGAATTATAAGCGTGTATATTTCCAGCCGTCCAGCGAGCATGCAGAAGGAAAGTATCCCCTTGGCGAGCTCAGGCAGGTTTCCGTACGTGAGTGGCGGGCTCACAGCACCAAAAGCGGGACCCACATTCCCAACGGTGGCGGCCACGGCGGAAAAGGCCGTAAGCAGATCCAGCCCGAGAGCGGCAAGGATCAGGAAAGCTGCCAGGGTGAGGCCCAGGTAGAGAATGAGAAATCCCCAGATGCTTGCCATGGTTTCCGGGTAGACGATGCGGGTCCCCAGCTTGACGGTCTTGACGGCATGGGGGTGGACAAGACGGTACAGCTCCACGTAGGCATGCTTGAGTACCAGCATGATCCGCAGGCATTTGATGCTTCCCGTGGTGGAGCCCGCCGACCCTCCGATAAACATGAGAAGCAGCAACACCGCCTTTGAAAGGGTCGGCCAGGCGGTGTATTCGGCGGTGGTGAATCCTGTTCCGGTAGTGAAGGAGACCGCGTGGAAAGAGGCGTAGCGAACACAGCCGGCCAGGTCGTCCAGAATATTGAAGCGCAGGTTGAACGTGATGGCCGCCGTTGCCGCCAGGACAACTCCCAGGAAAAACCGGAACTCGCTATTCCTGAAAACAGCGCCGATGTTGCCCGTAAAGAGACTGTAATGGAGAGTGAAATTTACCCCCGCCGCAAACATGAAGACGGTTATGATCCCGTCGATGTAGGCGCTTCCGAACTGCCCCACGCCGGCGTCGCTTGTGGAAAATCCTCCGGACGACATCGACGAAAAGGTGTGGCAGAGAGCGTTGAAACTGTCCATTCCTCCCACAAGCAGGAGGATGAATTCGATGGCTGAAAGAATTGTGTAGACAAGCCAGAGCGTTCGGGCTGTTTCAGCCACCCGGGGCTTCAGTTTATTGGAACCGCGGCTCGGCAGTTCAGCCTTGTAGAGCTGCATCCCTCCCACGCCGAGGAGGGGCAGTATGGCGATGGAGAGAACGATGATACCCATGCCGCCGAGCCATTGCGTAAAAGATCTCCAGAAGAGAATTCCCCGGGGAAGAGAATCCAGGCCGCTGAGAACGGTTGCACCCGTTGTGGTGAACCCCGACATGGATTCAAAAAAGGCATCCACGACGTTCGGAAGGATACCGGAGAAAAGGTAGGGAAGGGAACCGAAGGCGCCCGCCAGGATCCATCCCAGCGATACGATAATAAACCCGTCCCGGTGGGTCAGGGTCGGATCGTCGTTGCGTCCGGGCCTGAAGATCAGATAGAGAATGGCGCCGGTAGCGCCGGTGAGCATCAGGGAAAGAATAAGAGCAAGCTGATCTCCGTCCCCGTAATGGATGGACCAGAGGAGGGGGAACACCATGGCGAGGCCGAGAAAAAACAGCAATGCCCCCAGGATGTACAGAATATTTCTGAATTTCATCCGAAGTAGTCCAACTTGACCGTCAGTATCTTTTCGATCTGCGGAATCGCCGAGCGCAAAGTAACGAGTATGACATGATCCCCGGGAAGAATGACCGTTTCGCCCGAGGGAATGATTACCCGGTCATGTCTGATGATGGCCCCGATGATGGTTCCCGGGGGGAATTTCATTACCCTGAGGGGTCGTCCGGTGATGTCCGAAGTCTCCAGGGCTATGAACTCGACAGCCTCGGCCTTTTCATCGCTCAGCGGTGTGGAGGAAATGACTTTGCCTTTTCGGATATAGTGCAGAATCTTACCGATGGTTGCCTGCCGGGGGTTTATGACGCCGTCGATACCGATCATGGGAATCAGGTGCGTGTACTCGATTTTATTGACGAGACAGAGGGCCCGTTTTGCGCCCATCTGTTTTGCCAGGAGCGCGCCCAGTATGTTTGCTTCTTCGTCGCTTGTGAGGGCGACGAAATAATCGGCTTCCTGAATGTTCTCCTCCCTGAGCAGGTCCTGACTTGTGCCGTCTCCGTGGAGACAGATTGTCCTGTTCAGACGTCCGGAAATCACCTCGCACCGGTTCTGCCGTTTTTCAATAATTTTTGTTGTCACGCCCCGTTCCTCGAGTTCCTCAGCAAGAAGAAGCGCCGTGGTGCCGCCCCCCATGATAAAAACCCGTTCCGCCTGTTTTGTGTCTTTTCCAAAGAACCGTAACAGCGGGACAACCTTCGACGATTCCACAAAGACAAGAATGTAGTCCTTTGCCTGAAGCACCGTCGATCCCGAGGGAGCAACCAGTTGATCGTTCCTGAGGATGGAGGCGATGAGGGCGTCTTCCTCGTATATACGGCTGAATTCTTCGAGGTTTTTACCGACCATCCCGCATGTTGCTTCTATTGAGAAGGCTATGAGCTTGATACGGCCGTCGGCGAAATCGATAACTTCGGAAGCGCCGGCGTATTCCATGAGTCGCATCGCTTTTTTTACCGCTTCCCGTTCCGGGTTGATGCACAAGTCGATATTGAGGTGATCCTTGCCGAACAGATCTGATTCCCGGTCGAGGTCGATGGTTCTGATGCGGGCTATCTTGATGGGTACTTTCGACTTGGCCGAGGCGATGAGGCAGGCTACGATATTGGTCTCATCACTGTCCGTGACGGCGACGATCATTTCTGTCTGTTCGAGTTTCGCCTTTTTTAAAATTCGGGGGTTGCTTCCGCTTCCGACGATGGTCTGAACGTCCAGATTCTCCGCGATGGCCTTAAGGCGTGATTCGTCCCTGTCGATCAGGATGATGTCGTTGCCTTCCCTGGAAAGAATATCGGCGATACTGTAGCCGACTTCACCGGCACCGATAACGATTGCCTTCATTACCGTTCTTCCTTCATGGATATGGATGTGGAAGAAATGGCGCAGGGTTTCCGGATCGTTGTCTCACGAACAGCGGCGGTAACATCGTCGATATTTTCCGGAGTGTCGATGAGGTGTACAGACGTCTCCAGGCCGGGAGATTCACCTGTTTCGGAGAGGGCGTCAAGCATGCCGGAGAGGAAGATATCGACCATGGAGGCGACAGGGAACTCACACCGACCCGTTCCGGGCACGGAGCAGACAAAATCCCGGCACCCCACATGAGACATGATGCGCATGATTGTCCATCCGGTGCCGTAAATTCTGTCCCGGGTCAGCTGGTGTGTTTCACCGAGTCCAAGCAACAGGATCTTCCATTGGTGGAGAACGGGAGAGTCGGGATGAAACAGGATCGTTTCGCCGAATGATCCTGTCATGGTTCCTCGCGCAATGAATCGGGAAATCATGCCGCCCAGCCTCCAGTCTACCATGCCGGCAATCCCCCGGGGTGGCTTTTCGTTGGAGAAGAGAGCCGTGGCAAGTCCTTCCTGCCACAGATCCTTCACGGGTGTCGCGGACGTGCTAATGTTCATTTTTCAGGTGCATGCGCGAATAAAAAGCATCGAGAATCCCGTTGACGAAAGCTCCTGAATTCTCAGAACCGAATGTTTTTCCGATATCGATGGCCTCGTTCAGTGTAGCCCGCGGCGGTATTTCATGGAGGTGAAGCAGTTCGTAGATGGCCATTCTCAAGATGTTTCTGTCAACCCGGGCCATGCGGTCGAGGGACCAATGATCGGAACACTCCCTGATCATGGCATCGATTTCGCCTATGTGCTTCATGGTGCCCGTAACAAGCGTAACGGCAAACCCCCGGGCGTTGCCGGGCGCCTCGAAGTTCAGCCAGAACAGGTCCAGTGCCTCCACCGGATCCATTCCCGACGCGTCAATCTGATACAGAACCTGAAGGGCGATTTCCCGCGCCTTTCTCCGGTAACCCATCGATCCCTCGCTCACATCACAGCGCTTCCAGGAGATTCACCATTTCAATCGCCGAGAGAGCCGCGTCCCAGCCTTTATTCCCGGCCTTGGTGCCCGCCCGCTCGATGGCCTGTTCCAGTGTGTCCGCCGTAAGAACGCCGAAAGCTACGGGAGTTTCCGTTTCGAGGGATACCTGGGCGACACCTTTGGTCACTTCCGAGCTGATATATTCAAAATGCGGCGTGGCCCCGCGAATGACGGCACCGAGGCAAATAACGGCGTTAAAAAGTCCGCTTTTCGCCAGCTTCTTGGCGACCAGGGGGATTTCGAAGGCCCCGGGAACTTTGACAATCGTGATATCCGCCTCGCTGGCGCCGGATCGTTTTAAGGCGTCCAGGGCTCCCTCCACCAGACGGGCGGAGATGAAGTCATTGAAACGGCTTGCCACGATTCCGAACCTTTTACCCCCTGCTTCAAGTTTTCCTTCCTTGAGAGTAACCATGATCACATTCTCCTCCGTTCTGAAGATTATCGGGAATTTTCTGAGCCGTACCCCGCCGGGCGGATCAGGATTTCAGCAGGTGTCCCATCTTTTCCTGTTTTGTTTTCAGGTATCTCAGGTTGTTTTCATTCGGTTCCACAACGATGGGGACACGCTCGATCACTTCAATGCCGTATCCTTGAAGGCCTATGATTTTCTTTGGATTGTTGGTGAGTATCCTCATCTTTCGGACCCCCAGGTCAACCAGGATCTGGGCCCCGATGCCGTAGTCCCGAAGGTCATCCTTGAACCCCAGATGGATGTTGGCTTCGACCGTATCCATGCCCTGTTCCTGCAGGCTGTAGGCCCGGATTTTGTTGGCAAGGCCGATGCCCCTCCCTTCCTGGTGCATGTAGACGATGACGCCCTTTCCCTCGTGGTCGATATGTTCCATGGCCCGGTGAAGCTGGTCGCCGCAGTCGCACCGGAGCGATCCGAAGAGATCACCGGTAACGCACTCGGAGTGAACTCTCACCAAGACTGTGTCATCCGGATCGATATCGCCCTTGATCAGGGCTATATGCTTCATGTCGTCCACATCGTTTTCGTACACGACAATCCGGAAATCGCCGCCGTACACGGTGGGGAGGTTCGCCTCGGCGACTCTCCGTATGAGCCGCTCGTGTTGCATTCTGAAGTCGATTATGTCTGCCACGGTCACAATTTTGAGGTCGTGTTCGCGGGCAAACAGTTCCAGGTCGGGCATGCGGGCCATGGTTCCATCGTCCTTCATTATTTCACAGATGACACCGGCCGGCTTCAGGCGTGCCAGCCGGGCAAGATCAACGGAACCTTCCGTCTGTCCCGTTCGAACGAGTACGCCGCCCCGGCGTGCCCGCAGGGGGAAGATATGTCCGGGACGGACCAGATCATCGGCCACGGCGTTATCGGCGATGGCAGTTTGTATCGTTGTTGCCCGGTCGTGGGCGGATATGCCCGTCGTCACTCCCCGGCGGGCTTCGATGGATACCGTGAAGGCCGTTTCGAAACGTGATTCGTTGGTTGTCACCATGGGCGCGAGGTCGAGGTGATCGGCGATTTCCTCCGTGAGGGAGAGACAGATCAGGCCCCGTCCGTATTTCGCCATGAAATTTATCGCTTCAGGTGTTGCATACTCTGCCGCCATGCAGAGGTCACCTTCATTTTCCCTGTCCTCGTCATCCACCAGGATGATCATTTTTCCTTTTTTAATATCTTCGATTCCTTCTTTGACACTGCTTACCATTATGTTCTACCTCTATGTTCTACCTTGATTGTCATGAAAACCCGTGTTTTGATAAAAAATCCATGTCGATCCCCCTGTGGGGGTGGAGCAGCTTCTCCACGTACTTTCCCAGAATGTCCGTTTCCAGATTGACCCGGTCACCTACCTTTTTAAGGCCCAGAGTCGTTTTTTCCGCCGTATGGGGGATGACGCTCACATGAAACCTGTTTTTTTCACATCCATTGACGGTCAGGCTTATGCCGTCCACCGTGATGGAACCCTTTTCAACGATGTACCGCTCAAAGGGCGGCTCGATTTCAAAGGAACATATGATGGAGCTCGATCGCGGGGTTCGCTCCCTCATAAGGCCCACACAATCGACGTGTCCCAGAACCAGGTGCCCTCCCAGAAACGAGTTGAGCCGCAGGGCTTTCTCCAGGTTAACCCGGTCACCCGGTTTCATCGATCCCAGAGTCGTTTTTGAGAGGGTTTCGGCAGAAACATCAACGGTGAATCCGTCGGGAGTGAGGGCTGTTACCGTCAGACAGGCGCCGCTTACGGAGATGCTGTCGCCGAGACTCACCTCTTCGAGGTTCATGGATGTTTCTATACGCATCAGGGCGTCCGTCCCCCGCGGCGTCAACGCCTTGACGGTACCCAGGCATTCCACGATTCCCGTAAACATGAACCTCCGTCCTTTCCTCATTCCTGTCCGCCACGAGTGCCCGCAGGGGCATCGGCGGACCTTTTTGTCACGTTTCCGGCCTTGGTTTTCAGCACATCCTTCAGTTCGTCCATAAAATCACTGACATCCTTGAACTGTCGATAGACGGAAGCAAAGCGGACATAGGCGACGGCATCGAGTTGGTGCAGTTCCTCCATGACCTGCTCTCCTATAGCGGTGCTGGGTATTTCCTTGAGCTGCGATTCCTGGCAGAATTTTTCGACTCTGTCAACGACCGCCTCAATGTCATCCATGCTGATCGGGCGTTTCTCACAGGCTTTTTTCAGTCCCGTCAGTATTTTCAGCCGATCGAAGGGTTCCCGGCGACCGTCTTTCTTGATGACCATGGGGACCACGTCTTCCACGTATTCGTAAGTGGTGAAGCGACGGGCGCAGGCCAGGCATTCACGGCGCCGACGAATGGAATTTCCCTCTCTGCTGAGGCGGGAATCAATGACTTTGTTTTCGCTGTGAGAACAGAACGGACACTTCATTGCTGCAGCACCTCGATGCCCGCTTCTGCGAGCAGGTTCCGGGCAAGGTCGTCCGGGTAACCTTCCTCATACATAATGGCCGTTATACCGGCGTTGATGATCATTTTCGAGCAGATGATACAGGGGTGATTGGTGCAGTAGAGAACGGCTCCCTTGGTTCCTACTCCGTGAAGAGCTGCCTGGATGACAGCATTCTGTTCGGCGTGGAGTCCCCGGCACAGTTCATGACGCTCTCCCGAGGGAATGTTCAACTGGTCCCGAAGGCACCCCCGTTCGGCACAATGTGAAATGCCCGAGGGCGCGCCGTTGTATCCCGTGGCCAGGATCCGTCTGTCCCGGACAAGGACTGCTCCTACGCGCCGCCTGAGGCAGGTGGATCGCATGGAGACCAGTTTCACAATGTCCATGAAGTACCGGTCCCAGCTCGGGCGAGTCGTCATTGCGTCTCGTGGTGATTTCATGGGACTGCGGCAGGCCTTCCTCATACATCAGAATGGGTCGGATCGGCCTGTCCTTTCGCCTCCACGGCTCTTGTTACTGAGCGAGCCTGTTTGTATAGAGCGGGAAGGCATCACAAAGGGCCGCGACATCTTTTTGCACCTTCGCGATGCGTGTTTCATTATGCACATCATCTATAATCAGAGTAATCATACGGGCGATGGCCCGCATTTCGTCTTCTTTCATGCCCCGGGTGGTCACGGCCGCTGTCCCGAGCCGGATACCGCTTGTGACCTGGGGGCTTTTCGTGTCAAAGGGTATGCCGTTCTTATTCGTTGTGATGCCCGCGCGGTCCAGGGCTTCTTCCAGGTCCCGCCCCGTGATGCCCTTGTCCGTCAGGTCCACCAGCATGAGGTGATTGTCCGTTCCCCCCGATACCAGACGGATCCCCCGGGCCATGAGCTCATCGGCCATCGCCCGGGCATTTCTGACGATCTGCTCCTGGTAGGTCTTGAATTCCGGTTCCAGGGCCTCCTTGAATGCTACAGCCTTGGCAGCGATTATGTGCATCAGCGGTCCACCCTGGCTACCGGGGAAAACCCGGCTGTTGAGAGTTTTCACGAATTTTTCCCTGCACATGACCATGCCGCCCCGGGGACCGCGCAGGGTCTTGTGGGTGGTGGTGGTGACGTATTCGCAGACAGGGACCGGACTGTCGTGTACTCCGGCGGCCACCAGTCCTGCTATGTGGGCGATGTCGGCCATGATAACGGCGTCGATCCCGTCGGCAATAGTCCTGAAAGCCTGGAAATCGATGGTGCGGGGATAGGCACTGGCTCCCACCACGATCATCCTGGGTCGGTGGCGCTTTGCCAGTTCCTCTACTTGATTAAAATCAATGAGTTCTGTTTCCTTGTTCACACCGTATGAAACGACATTGTAGTAACGCCCTGAAAAATTGGCGGGGCTGCCGTGGGAAAGATGGCCGCCGTGTGACAGGTTCATACCCATGATGGTGTCGCCCGGGTTCAGGGCGGCAAAATAGACGGCCATGTTTGCCTGTGTTCCCGAGTGGGGCTGAACATTTGCGTGATCAGCGCCAAAAAGCTGCTTTGCCCGTTCAATGGCGAGGGTCTCGACGATGTCGACGAACTCGCATCCCCCATAATAGCGTTTTCCCGGGTATCCTTCAGCATATTTGTTGGTCATGATGGATCCCTGGGCTTCCAGTACGGCTTCGCTGACAAAATTTTCAGAAGCGATAAGCTCGATTTTTCCGGACTGTCGCTGCGTCTCCCTCTGAATGGCATCGGCAATTTCAGGGTCACGGTCCCGCAAAAAAGACATTCTCTTTCTCCTTGTCGCATTTCTGACTCAAGGCCAATCCCTTTTACTACAGGTTTGTCGGCAAAAGTTCAAGGTCCAAATGATCACGGAAGGGTATCTATCTTGTGGAGCCGCCCGGCATGTCGGCCCCCCTCGAATTCAGACATGAGCCAGGTATGAACGATGGCACGGGCTTCGGCGCCGCCGGTTTTTCTTCCGGCCATGACCAGTACGTTGGAGTCGTTGTGAGCGCGGCTCAGACGGGCCGTTTCCACATCCAGGCACAGGGCTGCCCGGATGCCCGGAAACCTGTTTGCCGCGATGGACATGCCGATACCGGAGCCGCAGATCAGAATGCCCCGGTCGGATTCACCGGAGACGACACTGCGGGCCACCGCACCCGCAAAGTCCGGATAATCAACTGGATCGGAACTGTTCGTGCCCAGGTCCAGCACGGCATGGCCCGCTTTGTCGAGCGCGACGATCAGCTCCTGTTTCAGTGAAAATCCGGCGTGATCCGATCCAATGGCTATTTTCACAGCTGTCATTGACTCCCGGAATCTGTTTTTTTGAAAACAATAACGGAGTTAACACCACCAAAACCAAAGGAGTTCGAGAGCGCTACCCTGATGTCCCGACGATGTGCCTGAGAAGGCGTGAAGGGAAGGTCGCATTCGGGGTCTGGGTTGTCGAGATTGACCGAGGGTGGCAGGATGCCCTCGTGTATCGCCTGTACCGTAAACAGCGCTTCAATACCGCCCGCAGCTCCCAGCAGGTGACCCGTCATGGCCTTTGTGGAACTTACCGAAAGAGCAGGGGCCTTTCCTCCGAAAACAGACTGGATTGCTTGCGCTTCGTAAGCATCGTTGAGCGGCGTCGATGTTCCATGGGCGTTTATGTAATCCACATCGGAAGGTTCAAGCCCCGCGTCCCGAAGGGCCAGTTCCATGCAGCGCGCGGCACCGGGATGACCCGGCGGCGGGGCTGCTATGTGGTAAGCATCGCATGTTGATCCTGATCCCGCTATTTCAGCGTATACTCGTGCTCCCCGGGTCAGGGCCGAAGTGTATTCTTCCAGGACCAGGACGGCGGCACCCTCACTGATGACGAAGCCGTCCCGGTCGACATCGAAAGGTCGGCTTGCTCTTTCGGGTTCATTGTTCCTGCGGGAGAGTGCCCTCATGGAATTGAATCCCGCCACGGTCAGGGGACAGACAGCGGCGTCGGTGCCTCCAGCCAGCATGACGTCGGCATATCCCTCGGCGATAGTTCTGGCGGCGTCACTGATGGAATTGTTGCCCGAGGCGCAGGCCGTCACCACGCAATTGATGGGACCCCGTATGCCGAGATGTATGGCGACATTTCCCGGCGCGAGGTTTGCGAGGACTGCCGGAATGGCCGTAGGCGATATTCTTCTGGGACCTGCCTTCAAAAGGGTTTCTTTTTCACGCTCGATGGTTTGAAGGCCGCCGATGGCTGATCCCAATATGATGCCCGTGCGGCGGGCGTTGCCTTCGTCGATCACGAGCCCCGCGTCATTGACGGCCATCCGGGCCGCCGCCAGGGCAAAGATGATGAAGTCATCCAACCGTTTGCATTCCCGGGGGCTTATAAAGGAATGGGGATCGAAGCCTCTGACTTCTCCGGCGATGGCCGTCGTAAAGCCCGTGGTATCGAATTTAGTTATGGGACCTATTCCCGATTGTCCCGCCAGGACCCTGTTCCATGTGTCGGAAACGGTGTTTCCCAGCGGATTGACCGTGCCGAGCCCCGTTACAACGACCCTCTTGCGCAATGGATTCATGTATTATGCCGATAGCCTCTTTTTCAAATAATCGATCACGTCCTTGACGTAACGAATTTTTTCCAGGTCTTCGTCGTCTATTTCGATACCGAAGATATCTTCCATGGACATGATCATCTCCACGATGTCCAGGGAATCAGCTCCCAGATCATCGATGAAAGCGGCGTCCGGGCTGTACTCTTCATCGGTAATGTTCAGCTGGTTGATGATGGTTTCTTTCACTTTTTGTTCTATCGTTTCGAGATCAAAGGCCATTCCATTCCTCCTTTTTGTTCTCCGGCCTGCCGGTATCGGCCTGCCTGATGTCCTGTTCCATCCTTATGTAATACAGATGTTCGTTGACAGAATCGAATCGTTGCTTCTTCCTGCCGTTTCTATATGTGAAGTCCTCCGTTCACGCGGATTACCTGCCCCGTAATATAGTCTCCGTCGGATGAGGCGAGAAAGGCCACAACACCGGCCACGTCCTCAGGGATGCCCAGCCGGCCCAGGGGGACCATTCCGAGAACGTGTGCCCGGGCAGGGCCTTCAAGCATGGATGAGGTCATGTCCGTGGCGATGAGACCGGGAGCCACGGCATTGACACAGATGTTCCGGGATCCCACTTCCTTGGCCAGTGACCGGGTCAGCCCCAGAATGCCCGCCTTGGATGCTCCGTAGCAAACCTGGCCCGTGTTGCCGCTTTCCGCTACGATGGAGACCATGTTGATGATGCGGCCCCAGCGCCTGCGCATCATGTTCCGAAGAACCGTCCGGCAACAGTTGAAGGTCCCCTTCAGGTTCGTTTCCATGACAAAATTCCAATTCTCGTCACTGGTGCGCAGCGCGAGGGCATTGAGAGTGACGCCGGCGTTGTTGACCAGTATGTCCACGGGAGCCTGATCGATGCTTATTTTTTCAATCGCTTCCTGAACGGCGTTCGCATCGGCCACGTCAAAGCGGATTGCGGCCGAACGCCCACCACCTTGCCTGATTGTTTCCAGCGTTTCATCCGCGGCGCCTTCGTTGTGAAGATAATTGACATAGACGAAGGCTCCCATTGCGGCCAGCCGTATAGCAACGGCTCGTCCGATTCCCCGTGACCCCCCCGTCACGAGGGCTGTCCGATTGTCGAGAATTCCCGGCATATTCATAGGTTAAAAATGTTCCAACGTTTTCTCCAGAGAGGCACGATCCTCCACATTGAACAGCCGCGCTTCAGGAACGATCCGGCGTATGAGACCGGAGAGCGTTTTCTTCGGTCCCGTTTCTATGAACGTTGTTACACCGCGTTGCGCTATTGTTTCAATGCTTTCCTGCCATCGAACGGGCGCGGTAAGCTGTTGCACCAGGAGCGATTTCGTGGTTTCCCGGCCATGGGTTCCTCCGGGGTCGCAGTTGGGGACAACGGTCACGAGGCAGTCGCTGAAAAGAACGGTGGAAAGCGCCTCGTCAAGACGAAGTGCCGCCGGTTCCAGAAGGGGGCAATGGCAGGGCACACTGATGGGGAGCATCAGCGCCCTCCCTCCAGCGGATTTTACCGCCACAAGCACCTCTTCGACAGCTCCGGCTGTCCCGGAGACTACCATCTGTCCCGGCGCGTTCAGGTTGGCCGGCCACACCTTCTCTTCTCCCCGGCTTACATTCCTGCAGATTTCTGTCAGTATCGCCCTGTCCATCCCGATGACGGTGGCCATGGCACCCGCTCCAGGAGGCACTGCTTCCTGCATGAAAGCAGCCCGGGCCTCTACCAGGGCGAGCATTTCGGGGAGCGGGAGAGCCTGTGCCGCGGTCAGGGCTGAATACTCTCCCAGGCTGTGTCCGGCCATGAATGCAGGTTTGAAGCCTCCCTGTTTTTCGAATACGCTGTAGATAGCCATGGTGGCTGTAAACACCGCCGTCTGCGTGTTGATCGTCAGGTTGAGTTCTTCCGGGGTGCCCTCGAAACAGAGCTTCCCGATGTCCCGGCCGATGGTTTCCGTCGCTTCGTCGAAGATAAGCCTCGCTTCTTCGAAAGCCTCGTAGAAGTCCTTTCCCATGCCGGGATACTGTGAACCCTGCCCGGGAAAGACCAAGGCGCAGTCATATCTCATGAGCGGTTCTTTTCCTTGTGTGACGGCTTCGTAACCGGTTGCCGGAACCGTCGGTGACGGCTTTGTAAAAAAGATCCGTGGGCAATGGGCGCGCATACCCCGAGGAATGAGGCGTACGTTGGGGTAGGGCGCAGTGACGAAGGGTACGCCGCAACGCAGCATCCGGCTATAGTGCCGGAGGCATGCCTCCGGTAACGTTTTACGGATCCGTCATGTTTCATGCGGTGATACCGCATCACCGCCGACGTAAGCCGCCATACCGGCTATTCCGTCGCTATAATTTCTCGCCCTTTGTAGGATCCGCAGCTGGGGCATACACGATGCGGAAGCTTCGGTTCGCTGCACTGGGGGCACAAGCCGATCGAAGGAACCGTCAAGGCGTCGTGGGACCGTCTCTTGTTCCGTCTCGATTTTGAGTGTCGTTTTACTGGATTAGGCATAACCTTATTACCTCTTTTTTGTTACCTTGAAGTTTCGTAAAACAGCAAAAGGCGACGGGGCCTTTGCGTTCATACCGTGTTCACAGGCACCCCGGTTCAGGTTTGTGCCGCAGACGGGACAGAGTCCCCGGCATCCTTCTCCACAGATCGTCCTGATGGGGAGCTGCAGGAATACCTGCTCGGTTAGTATCGGCTCCAGATCGATCCGGTCATTGTTATACAAGCCGACCTCAAGATCATTCATTGTGAGTTCCATTTCTCCTCCCCTGTCCTCCAGGGGCCGACCTGGATTCATGGTATAGAAAAAATCACCCGTGAGCGAAAGACCGATGGGTTCGAGACATCTGGTGCAAGACGCGGTGAGCCGAAGGTGCACGGTCCCCTTAATGGTAACCTGCCGACCCATTCGATCGACGATACAATAAAACAGTATGCTCTCAGCGTCAAATTGCCTTCGAATCTCATCCGGAGCCTGCCGCCGGAACCATCCCTGATCCCGCGAAGATTGAACACTGACCCCCTCGGGAGGGATCTCTGAAACAATAATATCCATACCATCGACCGGAACACCCGTGTAAAAGAGTGAGAACTAATTATAATCTTCAAAGGTTGTCAAGAACTATTATTAGCGGCTTCGTACATGGTCCGCATGCTTCGCTGAGCCCATTCCTTCGTGTTGTTGCGACGTACCGAAAAGTACGCCACATGCCCCAGGACTCGCGCCGTGCCGCAAGAACCTGTTGCACAGCCGTTCTCCATCGTGTGTTTTTTGATTTTTCCCAATTCCTCATCACTGTTCTGCTTTCTTGAAACTGCTCAACATGCAGCAATAGTCATACCACGATATGATTGTCGTGGCCAGAATTCACTCCAGGCTGGCGGTACGCGTGATTTCAGTGGGTTAGCCAATGGCTGGCCGAAAATACTCAGAGCTGCCTGTGAGCCTGTCCCGGAAAGGAAGACAACGCCGGTAACAGGCTGTCCTGAGTGTTGCAAAAAAGACACATCCGGTTCTGGTTGCATGAAACCCCGGGATATCAGAGAGCCACGTTTATCCTTGACAACGGGGGATATATTTTCTAAATCTTTGCGACTCGGCAGGTCCGACAGGGCGGATGATCATAGGTACTCCTTTCAATATATGGTCCCATCGTCTAGCGGTTAGGACGCCGGCCTCTCACGCCGGAAACCGGGGTTCGATTCCCCGTGGGACTACCAGAAAATTCTAGTGATTCTAATCGGTTATGAATCGCTGTCATTTGTGGCGGTTTCGTAAATGTCGCCGGAGGCATGACCTCCGGTATTATTATCCCAGATTTTCCATTAGCAGATTTTGGTCATAATAGATAGCGTTAGTCGCTTTTAGTTGTGAGATTATCCTGAGTATGTTCTAATGGAAACCACTAGAAATAGGGTTTTGATTTCATCGTGTTACGGAGGCATAGATCATGCGGCAGCTTCATGGCGATGGTTTCACCGTTGGCTTTTCAGACCGGGAGGTTACGGCGTGGGGCGGTCTGTCTTTGCTGAAGCAGATGCTTGATCGTTTACAGT
>JALOBE010000016.1 GCA_023228425.1 Syntrophales bacterium | reverse complement strand
GGTACGGAGGTAATTTTCGGCGACAACGGGTATGTTGAATACGCCGGTCCCGTTGGGTCCCTGAAGCTGTCGGTGATCAGATCGACGGAGCCTTCCGCGGGCGGCGACGACGTGATCGTCACGGGTGCCGGCGAGAAGCACATTGTGGGCGGGTTCGGGTCCGACATCATAACGGCCGGTGCGGGGAACCACGTGGTTTTCGGCGACCACGGCCGCGTTCGGTATGACACGGACGGTGCTCCGAAGGTTCTCGAGACGACGGACACGGCGGAGCATCCCGAGTACGGCGGCGACGATGAGATAACCCTGGGCAGCGGTGACGGGGTGATTTTCGGCGGCATGGGCGATGACGTGATCACCACGGGCGACGGCACGGAGGTGATTTTCGGCGACAACGGGTATGTGGAGTTTGCCGGTCCCGTTGGGTCCCTGAAGCTGTCGGTGATCAGGTCGACGGAGCCTTCCGCGGGCGGCGACGACGTGATCGTCACGGGCAACGGCGAGAAGTACATCATCGGCGGTCCCGGAGCCGATCTGATCGGTTCCGGAAACGGCAACGACGTTCTCTTCGGTGACCACGGTGTCGTCGTCTACGATGCCGCCGGCAGACCGTCCCTCGTGTACACCATAGAACCCGCCACCGGTGGTGACGACGAGGTACGAACGACCGGCGGGACCAATATCCTGATCGGCGGCGCCGGTTCCGACAGCCTCTATGGCGGTTCAGGCCGGGATGCCATATTCGGGGACTGTGGACAGGTAACCCTCGTAAACGGTCAGTGGGAAATGCTTACGACCACTCATATTTTCATCGGCGATGACGATTTCCTGTCAGGTGGGCCCGGCAACGACATCATGATGGGGGGCGCCGGGAATGACATTTTTGTGGGAAATCTTTCCGAGGATATCATGATAGGTTCCTACGGACGGGTGACCTTTGTACCTTCGCTCTACCAGGTGATCACCATCGAAAGGCTGGACAGCATCGATCTGGTTTCCAATGTCATGACGGAGCTGTATTCCCGAGAGTATGTGGAAGAGGTTTTTGATGGCGCGGTCTACAGAGACGAAGATTCAGCGGAAGAAGGATGGTACCTCGGAACCGGAGCCGGCGGCTGGGAAGTCGGTGCCGCGGGAGTGAACCTGGCTGACCACGACGGCAGTTATGACCTGACCGGTATGTCTCATGAGCCCCGTCCACCGCATCACCATGGTTCCATCTCCGAGGGGCAGACACCCGCGGGTGTAGAGGAGGATACCGTCGAGGCCGGCGCCGAGGACGGTTCGGAGGATCAGACCGCTGTCGAGGATGTCGGAGGTCATGAGAACGGCACGGGCAGTGGGGAAGAACCGGGGGACGCCGATGCGGCGCCGCTGGAGGGAGCCGACTACGAAGAGAGTGCCGGAGAAGATTCCGGCCGGGACGAGTACGATGAAGATGACGGGACAGATGGGGTTCAGTCCGGTATCGGCGCGACAATTGCCGGAATCATGGGCTGGAAGGTACTCTCAGGCACAACACCTGCCAGGACCGCTATCATCGATCGTGAGTCGTTCAGGGAACTGGCGGCCCGCCAGGAAAAGAGGCGCTTCAAACGCTGGAGGAGCGTGGGATTGTAATGAAGGATAAATCCGGGTGGAGTGGTCATGGAGACGGATGTGAAGGAACTGTTCCGCCGGGGGCATGGCACTCATGACACCATCGGTCCCCAGACGGGTCCGCGTCCTGGATACCCGGATTATAGAAACACGGGAAGAAATTTCCCTTGTTTTTGGATCTGCTCACAGTGATTCTGCCGCGGGCCGGGAGATTCTCATCGATTCGGCGACCCAGGTGATCCTGACCCCCGCGGCGGCAAAGCGGCTGTCTCAAGTGATACATGATGTGCTGTCGCGGCACGAATCGCGTTACGGTGTCATCAGCCTGCCTTCAAGGAGGGGGTCACGGAACGTTCCGTCCCTGGGCAATGTGCCGCGCCTCGGCCCTGCGGAAGCGATATCCGGTACGGGCCGTCTTATAAGCCTTGTGGACGCCCTCGGCATTCATTACGGGATCGAGCATTCCTTCAAAATTTCTCCCGGAACCATTCGGGGAGACCGGCTTCTCCTGGGACTGAACAGGAACGATATTCGCGGCGATGCGGCGGAGGAAATGATGCGGTTGTGCCGCGATCTCGACATGCCTCACCGGTTCCGGAAGATATACCGCGAACATTTTGATCAATCAAACGTTGTGCTCTTCGGATACGAGGGTGATGAAAAGCGGGAAACATACAAGGCCTACCTCGAGTTCGGCGGTATGTTCGAGAAATCGGCCCGGGACTTTCCCGAGGTTCCGGAATCCTTTCTTCTCCACCTGGGGTTCAAGTGGGACGCGGCAGACAATCGAAAGGCGACCCTGGCCCGCTACACCTGCTATCCCTCCCTGTCGGGGGAGGGTATTTTGAATCGTGTGCGCCGGCGATTCTATCCCGGTCAGGAAGGGGGAGCCTTCGACATCCTGCGGGCCATCGTGGACAAGGCCGCAGGGGCCATGAATCCTCAAGAGTTCCTTTATCTTGAGGTCTCGGAGGAGAATAATCCCCGATCGTCCTATGACATCAACATGTACCTGGCGAACCTCACCCTCGAGGAACTCTATCCGTTGCTTCGCGACGCCTGCCGTTCCTGGAAAATCCCCCCGGAATCATTTCACCGTCTCTACGATCCCATGAAACAGAGAATTTTCGGCCACGTCTCGGGCGGTCTGGATCGGGAAGGAAGGGAATTTCTGACCTTCTATTACGGCGTGGCCGGAAGTTCGCGGTAACCGGGAATGTCCATGCCGGCCCGTCGAGTCGATCTGCGAACCTACCTGGTGATTTCCCTGTGGTTCGGTTGCAACAACGATTGCGTACTCTGCATGCTGAAGGGATTCAAAGACACCCTTCCACCGATAGGGTTCGAGCGTTTCCGGGAGGTGGTTCTCGGTGTGCGGGAACGCCGGCTGTATGAAAACCTGATCCTGTCGGGCGCCGAGGTGACCACCTTCGATGAACTGTTTCGTTATGTCGAATTCGCCGCCTCCCTGGGCTGGTTCAAGACAATCCAGATACAGACGAACGGCAGGCGGCTCGCCGACCCCCGGTACCTGCGGCGGCTCGTGGACTGCGGTGTCAACGAGTTTTTTGTCAGCATTCACGGGACAGAGGATGTCCATGACAGTATTACGCGCCGGAGGGGATCCTATCGCGAAACCATGAAGGGCCTGCGGAACCTGGCCGCCCACGACGTGAACGTGATCAGCAATTCCGTGTTGACATCGGCGAACGAGGGTGCCATGGAAACTCTCATGGCGGTTCTTTCGGCGGAGACGATAAGCGAGTTTCACCTGTGGAATTATTTTCCCATGCGGCAGGACGACCGGAGCGGCCTGGTGATGGATTGCGGGAGTGTCACATCCCTGGTACCCCGATTGAGGGACATGCTGGGTCCCGAGGCGCGCCCGCTGGTGCTGAAGGCCTTCCCGCACTGCCTGCCCGCGCCGGCGGGAGTCGTCTTCGACAGCCGGTTTCCTGTGACGGTGCTGCCCGGGGCATTCTGGGAGGAGTTTGAAAAAAGCGCTTTCGGTTCCTGTCCGTACCGCGGACAGTGCGCCGACCGTTCCTGTTGGGGGCTTTCCAAAGCCTACATGGCGGCTTTCGGCGATGAACGGGAGCGGCTCCGGCCGGTTCCGATACCTTCAGAAAGGTAAACGGGCCATGCATTCCTTCGATCTTGAATACGCCCGGGAGGATGATGTTCTCTACAATTATTGTCTCTGGGAATACCGCCCCGCCCTTTCACCGGCGGGCAGACTTCGTTCCGTCAATCTGCTGCGACATTCCTTCCACTACCTGGGTGCGGATCCCGCCATGTACGACCTGGTGGACGCCCTGCGCTGGGAGATCGGCATGGGAAACACCGTGTGGGGAGTGAAGAAAACCGGAGACCGCATGGGATGGGAATATTATTTTTATGACTACCGGCGCCGTGACCGGGAGCGGTCCCTGTCGCGGGTGCTCCATGTCATGAGCCCCTGGGTGCGGTCGTCCGTCGTGCCCGATGAGAATCTGCACTATTTCATGTTTTCCCTCGACGTGGACGACGAACTGCTACGGGGCGAACGGGACCTTGACTGCGCCCATATCTATATCGGCAATCCCGGCAGTGCCGTCTCGTCGGGAATCTGTTACGCCCGGACCGCGGACGGCATGAGACTGGAGAATTTTTATTTTTTCTTTCATCCCGCCGGCCGGATGGAGGAAATCGTCGGGAAGGTCTCCTGTTCAGCCCAGATAGACGGGACCCGCATTCCCCTGGACGACATTATCCGTCCCGAACTTCGCGATTGTCACACCATCTGCTGTGCCAACAAGCAGCGAAGCGACTGCATCTATTTTTCCGGCATAACCATCGACCAGTTTCTTTTTTTCCTTCAGTGGATGGAGTATCCCCGGCCGCTGGTCTCCTTCGTCCGGGACTCCTATTCCCTGCTCGATCATCTTCGCTTTGACGTGGGATTTGATTACCGCATGGAGGAGGGCGAACTGGTCATACTCAAGAGCGGTTATTATGGAACGTTCTGAAGGTTTTGTCCCGCCCGGTGTCCGCCTGAAACACAATCGCGAACGAGGCCGGTCAGCCCTTTCAGTGCCGGTCGGAACCAAGCAGCCGTGTTATTTCTTTCGCGGCCCGGTCGGCCTGGGTGCGGGGATCATCGCGACCGTCTATGATGATGTCCGCGCCGGGGCGAACCCTTTCATGCAGGATTTCCATGATGGGCCGGATCATGGCAGGGTACGTGTCCAGGTATCGCTTGAGCCACTCAAGGCCGTGCCGGCCGTGTCCCCCGGTCAGGAAACCTTCCGTGTATTCCCGCATTTTGCGGGCCAGGGCAACATCGGGGGGAATGTCAATCCATACCAGCAGGTCGATCAGGGGGGATGTGTGCCGATGTTCCCTGCCCAGGGGCATTTCGAAAATAATATAGTCTTCCGCCCTGGTTGTTTCTCCGGAGAGGGGGTCGGTTATGGATATGCCGCGTTTGAGCGCGGACAGGTCGCTCACCAGGTCAGGAAGGACAAAGGCATTGAAGTCGGCCCCTTCGGATATCCACCGGATAACATCATTCGGAGCTTGTCGTGATGCCCGTTCGTAGCTGTCATAGTGAAGAATGGAAGCGTTTCCCAGGACCGCCGCGATTCCCCCGGCGAGCGTCGTTTTTCCGCTTCCGATGGGGCCCGAAACGGCAATTATGTGCCCCATGCAACCTCCTTCCACAGGAACGGACGATGTTGATGGCGCAGTATACCGGTTGCCGGGGAAAAACTCAATCGGGAATGACACGGCCGGTGCAGCAGACTTGCACTTGCACCATTTTCATGCTTGACGAATTCGTAGAAGTCCGAAAAACGTCTGATAGAGGACGGCTTTGTAAAAAGCTCCTTGAGGCACAGCGCGCACATCCTTGAGGAATGATGCGAGACCTTAAAAAAACTATCGATTGTGTCACTTCGAACGTTCCCCTGTCATTTCGAAGGCATGTGAGAAGTCTCAAAGATCCCTCGCTTTGCTCGGGACATGGATTTCTCGTCGCTTGCGCTCCTCGAAATGACGGACCTTAAGGCGCTCCTCGGACACAATCGAGACGCTCCTCGAAACGACAAGGAGAGGTTTGAATACCAGCCATTTTTGTCATTTCGACCGTAGGGAGAAATCTTTCACTAACGGCCATCATCAGGATTTCTCGTCGCTCCGCTCCTCGAAATGACGGATATTAAGGCGCTCCGCGAAATGACGGATCTTAAGGCGCTCCTCGAAATGACACAATGAAAGGTCTCGATGCGTACTATGCGGTACGCCGCAGTGACGAAGGCCGGAGCGCAACCAGGCATCCGGACTTCTACGTAACATAGGCGTACGTATATGAAATCATTAAGTACACAATTCCGGAGATGGGGGCGTTGCCTTCACCGATGTCAGTTCGGTCTCCTTCTCCGGGTTCGCCGGCGCGTCCATGCTCGACGATGCCCGCTTACGGGCACGTCAGTTGTATGATACAGGACCGCCGGAGGCGGACTGGGGCGTTTTTTACGAGGACGTCATACTTTAGCGGTTACAGCATGTGTGGGGGATCGTACAATGGAGAAAACAGCAGATACAGCCGGCAGCGTTGACAGGGAGTTCGATTTTCTCTGTGTGGACGATTTCATGAGGCACATGTTCGATGCCGGGGCACTGGCGACGGCCTTCGAGACGGGACTGGTGGATATGCTCTGCCGGGAGGGTGAAACGACGGCGCAAACCCTGCTGGAACAGCTGGGTCTGGACGGCAGGGGAGGGGATTTTCTGCTTGACCTGCTTGCCTCCTCCGGGGTGATCCGGGAGGAACGGGGCACCCTTTCCCTCACCGACCGCTTTGTCGACGCGCTGCGGTTTCGAGACCTGATGGAACTGAGACTGACCCTGTCCAATTTCGCCGCCCATGATTTTCTGGACTTTTTTTCCGATCTGGTGACCTCCCCGGAGCGGTTCATGTCGAAGGCGCGCTTTCATCGACTCTTTGCCTATGACCGGGGTTCCGGTTTCACAGAGGAAGACCTCGCCATGACGAAACGATGGATGCACATTACCACGGTTCTGACCAGGTACGAGGCCCGGGCCTGCCTGAAGTATTATGATTTCAGCCGGCACAAAAACGTTCTGGACGTGGGAGGAAACAGCGGCGAGCTTGCCCTGCGGCTCTGTCGCGCGCACCCCGATCTTCGAGCCACCGTCCTGGATCTCTCCCTGGTCTGTCGCGTAGGGAGGGAACACATCGCCGGGCAACCCGAGGAGGCAAGAATCGTATTCCGGAATGGGAATGCCCTGACGGACGACTTCCCCGGTGGACACGACCTGGTGATTTTTAAGTCCATGCTTCATGACTGGCCCGACCACGTTGCCCGGGACCTCATGAGAAAGGCAGCCGGTTCCCTGGAGCCGGGGGGCGCCATGGTACTCTTCGAACGTGCCGCACCGGTTCCGAATACCGGTGTTCCCGCCCATTCCGTGCTTCCCTTCCTCATTTTTTTTCACAGCTACCGGGCACCCGAATTCTATGGCAGTGTCCTGAGAGACCTTGGATTTTCAGACATTCAAAGTACAATAATTACCCTGGAAATGCCTTTTCTTCTCGTGACGGGTCGTCGGGGCGACGGAAAATGAACCCTGTATGCCGGATCAGGCAAAACTGATCGTCCGTGCTGTTAAAAGCACCGTTTTATGAAGGGTTTCATTGACACAAACCCCGTGATGATATACATAACGGCAACAGCAAAGAAGGATTTTCTCGACTATTTTTTATTCCGGGAGGACAGAATACATGACGGCACAAAAAAAAGACAACGATCTGGCGAAAGAAGTAACCGGGACCGGCGCTGATGACATGAAGACCACCATAAAGTGGGACGTGGCGAAGATGAATACCAGCTATGCCAACGTGTGTAATGTGTCAAGCACCCGCGAGGAATTTACCATCCTCTTCGGCATCAACAAGACCTGGAACCCTGAACAGCGGGAGCTGACGGTTGACATGAGCGATCGGGTCATCCTCAATCCTTTTGCCGCAAAGCGCATGGCACTGCTTCTTTCAAATGTTATTCGCCAGTATGAGGATCGCTATGGAGAGATAAGCATTGAAACAGGTGAGACGCATCCCGCGGGCGGGAGGAATGCCTGATTTTCATGCCGGTTTTCCCGGTGTTTTCCGGCTGGTGACGATCAGGCGGTTTTGTAGACTTCCAGGACCGGAACGCGCCGGGAGCGGGTAGTACCCATGGAATCCTATGCCGACGGGCAGGAACACGAATCGGGCACAACAGGAATGCACTGGGCGGGACTGGAGGGTTCGGAAGACCGGGAAACCTTTCTTTCGTCGTGGCTTGCCATTCAATGCTCATCCGTTCATGGTTGTGTCAGCGGAGTTCTCGTTCTGGCCGATTCCGGTAGGCAGGGATACCTGCCGGTTGCTTCCTGGCCCGAGAGCGGTGGAGGAGACGGTGAGCGCCTGGCCGATGTGCTGGAACAGTCGCTTGCCGAAAAAGAGGCGATGTTCGTCGAGTTGGCCCCTTCAGGCGAGTCATCCCGCTACGGCCTTGCCTATCCCGTCATTGCCGACGGAGAATGCCTCGGAGCCGTTGCCGTTGAAGTGGCGGTCGCAAAGGAAGACCTGCTCCGCCAGGCCATGGAGAGCCTCAAGTGGGGCGCGATCTGGATCGAAAACTACCACCGTCAACGTCGAAACCGGGATGACGGTGATGCCCTCGGTCGCCTGAAAGCGGCCATTGATATTCTGGCCGGAGTTCTGGCGGAGGATCACTTCGACGGGGCGGCCATGGCGTTCGTCACGGCCCTTTCAACGAGGCTGTCCTGCGATCGTGTCAGCCTCGGCCTTATAAAGAAGAAATACGCCCGCGTCGAAGCGCTATCCCATTCAGCGGTCGTGGGGAGCAAAATGAACCTGCTCCGGGCGATCGGTGCCGCCATGGATGAAGCGGTCAGCCAGCGGGCGGAAATTACCTGTCCACCTCTTCCCGGCTCTTCAACCTTCGTCATTCGTGACCACGAACAGCTGGCACAGAAACACGGCAGCCGGGCCGTCATGACCGTCCCGCTGTTCGCCAAAGGACGCTACTACGGGGCACTGACCCTG
The DNA here is from genome assembly GCA_023228425.1 of Syntrophales bacterium. NCBI lineage: Bacteria > Pseudomonadati > Thermodesulfobacteriota > Syntrophia > Syntrophales > Syntrophales bacterium. The sequence continues at coordinate 48,839 of JALOBE010000016.1, read as the reverse complement.
GAACGGCAGAAAGATAATCCCTTCAGTGAGGACGAACGTGCCTATGTGAAGAGTGTAGTCGCCCTCTCCGGTCCCGCCCTTGAAAACAAGCATCATCAGGATCGCCCCGTCATTTACAGTGTGATTGGTTCCCTGAAACGACAGGCCGCCAGGTTCTTCGGTGCCGGATATACGGGTCGCAAGGCGGCGTTGATTGCCGTCGTACTCCTGGCGGCGGTTCTGTCCTTCGCCGGAGGAGACTATCGAATCACCGCGGATACCGTGCTTGAAGGAGCCGTTCAACGATCCATCGTGGCTCCTTTCGATGGATTTATCCGCGAGGCACCGGCCCGGGCCGGCGACGTGGTCGGTCTCGATGAGCTTCTGTGCTCTCTTGATGACAGGGATCTTCGACTGGAACGGCTTCAATGGCTGGGCAGGCAGAACCAGTACCAGCGTCAGCTCCAGGAAGCAATCGCCCAGCGTAACCGTGCTGAAGCGAATGTGATCAGGGCACAGCTCGACCAGGCCCTGGCCCAGCTGGAGCTGGCGGAAAGCAAGCTTGATCGAGTCGCCATCCGGGCACCCTTCGACGGCATCGTTTTAAGCGGCGATCTCAGCCAGCGCCTGGGGGGGGCCGTCCGCCAGGGGGAGGAACTGTTCCAGATCGCCCCGCTCGATGCCTACCGGGTTATATTGAAGGTTGATGAATCCGACATAGCCGATGTAGAGGAAGGTCAGGGGGGCGTCCTGGTCCTGTCAGCGCTTCCGGCGGAAAAATATGCCTTTACGGTGGAAAAAATCACGCCGCTTACCACTGCGGGGGAAGGGAAGAATTATTTTCGCGTAGAAGCCACCCTTGATCGGATATCGCCCGCTCTCAGGCCGGGTATGGAAGGGGTTGGAAAAATACAGGTCGATCAGCGGCTGTATGTCGTCATCTGGATGCGGCCTGTCATTGAGTGGTTCCGGCTGAAGCTCTGGTCCTGGTGGCCCTGAAAAACGGTAATCGTCGATGTCTGAAAAGAATCTCTACAGCAGCTCCTGGTACCGCGTGGCGGGACTCAGGCCCGTTCTCAGAAGTCACGCGGAGATCCATCGCCACATTTTCAGGAGCCATGTCTGGTATGTCCTCCAGGATCATTCCTCGGGCCGCTTTCACCGTTTTACCCGGGAGACATATTATCTCATCGGTCTCATGGACGGTACCAGGACGCTCCAGGAGATATGGGAGGCGGCCTGTCGTCACCTGGGTGATGACATGCCCACACAGGAAGAAGTCATCACGCTCCTTTCGAAACTGAATCAGGCCGATGTGCTTCAGTCGGATATAACGCCTGACATCGACAACATCCAGCATCGAAGTCGCCAGGATAAAAAGAAAAAATTCTGGAGCCGGGTTCGTTCCCCCGTGGCGATCCGAATTCCCATTTTTGATCCGGACCGGTTTCTGGAGCGGACCAGGAATCTCGCGGCCCCCTTTTTCAGTCTTCCCGCGGCCCTCGTCTGGCTGGCCGTGGTGATCACGGCGGCGGTGCTTGCCTTCATGCACTGGGACGGGCTGACCACGAATCTGGCCGATCGTGTTCTGGCACTGGAAAACCTTCTTTTCCTGTGGCTCATCTATCCGGCCGTGAAGACGGTCCACGAGTTTTCCCATGCCTGGGCGGTGAAGCACTGGGGCGGTGAAGTTCATGAAATGGGTATCATGTTTCTCGTTTTTGTTCCCGTGCCCTACCTTGACGCGTCGACGGCATCGGCTTTTAAAGACAGGAAACGAAGAATGGTCGTCGGCTTCATCGGCATTGCCGCGGAGATGTTCATAGCCGCGCTGGCCATGATCCTCTGGGTCAATCTCGATCCAGGCGCCCTGCGGGCGCTGGCATTCAATGTCATCATCATCGCCGGTGTCTCCACCATTTTCTTTAACGGAAATCCCCTGCTTCGTTTCGATGCCTACTACGTACTGGCCGATTACCTGGAAATTCCAAACCTGGGATCCCGTTCGAATCGCTACATCGGATACCTGGCCCAGCGGTACCTGGTCAGAAACGACGAGGCACGGTTCACCCCGGCCGATCGACGGGAGGCCGTGTGGCTTGTCGTTTACGGCATCGCCTCCTTTGCCTACCGGATTTTCATCAGTATCAGGATAGCCCTTTTCGTGTCGGGTAAATTCTTTTTCATTGGTGTTCTCATTGCCCTCTGGGCCATGATCGGCCTGATACTGATGCCTTTTTTCAGGATGATCAAAGCGATTGTATCCGATTCGGAACTCTATAAGCGGCGCTCACGAATCCTGGCCTGGGCTCTGGGATGTGCCGGACTGGTCCTGTTCCTGGTTTTTATTCTTCGCGTTCCCTCCACGACCATGGCCCAGGGAGTTCTGTGGCCCGGAGAGCAGTCACAGGTGCGAGTTGAGACGGAGGGAACCGTCCGTGAAATCCTGACACTGCCCGGCAGCAAGGTGACAAGGGGGCAGGCCCTTCTGGTTCTGGAAAATCCCGATGTGGACATCGGCGTGAAGCTTCTCGAGGCGAGGCTGAGGGAATATCAGTCCCGCCACCTCATCGCTCTTGTTACCAGCCGGACTGAAGAACGGATCCTTCAGGAGGAAATAGCCCTCGTCGAAAGTGAACTGGAACTCGCGCGGGAACGGTGTGACGCCCTGGTGGTGAGCAGTCCCTCTGACGGTTACTTCATTCTTCCCCAGGCGGACGATCTGCCCGGCCGTTTCGTCCGACGGGGAGACGCCCTGGGATACGTGGTTGACTATGGGGCGGTCTTCGTTCTTGTTCCCGTCACGCAGGCCCAGGTGGGCACCATTCGGCATACCGTCCGTTCCGTCCTCGCCCGGCCGTCCGATCAGGTGTGTCGACGAATCTCGGCACGACTGATCAGGGAAGTGCCTGCGGCTTCTACCGTCCTGCCGACCCTTGCCTTTGCGCTGGAGGGCGGCGGTTCATTCGCCCTCGATCCCCGTGAAAGCGATACCAGCCGCTCCTTTGAGCCATTGTTTTATTTTGAGATCGCCCTGGAGGAGCGGATCGAAGACCGTCTCGGCTCACGGGTGTACCTGAGATTCGAGCATGAGGCGGAAACCCTTGCTTCCCAGTGGTATCGGACGTTGCGGCGCGTGTTTATGAAGACTTTCAGCATATGACGAACTTGGGCGGAGCAGCCGAAACCATAGGCATATAACGGCTCCGCGATGAGTCAGCTTGTCCCCCGGAAGAGAGTATCCCGGAGGAATCAGACCGGAAGGATCGGCATGTTCGCAAAGGTTTCCAGCTGGCCCAGGGCGGATCATTTCGCCCGTCCGGAACGGAAGGAAGGACGCAGGACTTTCCTTGACCGTCTGGCCTGGGAAATTGCGGGCTATGGAGTGCGGCCCTGGAGTTCCCGGCCGGGAAGACTGAAAAAAATCGTCGATCACGTGGAACGGGCCGCCGTCGACCTGGACAGGCTATCCGATGATGATCTGCGTCGCAGGAGTGAGTCCCTGCGGCACCGGCTCCGGGTGGAGGGCTTCTCGCTTTCCCTGGCGGGCGCATCCTTTGCCCTGGTCAGGGAGGCCGCATGGAGAGTTCTCGGGATGAGACATTTTGACTGCCAGCTCATGGGAGGCTACGCGATGCTGCGGGGTTTGCTGGCGGAAATGGAGACGGGTGAAGGAAAAACACTGGTGGCGACCCTTCCGGCGGTCACGGTCGCCCTGGCGGGCATCCCCGTGCATATCATTACCGTCAACGATTATCTGACGGACCGGGACGCCCGGCTCATGGGAGACGTCTACCGCTTTTTCGATCTTTCCGTGGGTTGCGTCATACATGAGAAGACGCCGGTCCAGCGTCGGGAAGCCTATGGCTGTGACATCACCTACTGCACGAACAAGGAGGTGGTTTTCGACTATCTCAGGGATCGAATAGTCCTGGGCGATACCTTCGGTGAACTGAAGCTCCACGCGGAACGCCTGTCCCGCCGGAACGGCAGAAGCGATCAGCTGATGCTTCGAGGTTTGCATTATGCTATCGTGGACGAGGCGGACAGCGTTCTGGTCGACGAAGCCCGGACGCCGCTTATCATTTCCCGAAGCGAGTCTTCGAAGGATGAAGAACGATCCATGAAACAGGCCCTCGAACTGACGAAAGACCTGGTCGAGAACGTTCACTACACCCTCCGTTACGAGGCCGATCAGGGACTGAGGGCGGTCATGGTAACCGACCGGGGCCGTGAAGAGGTCCAGCGGATCACAGCGGACATGGGAACGGTCTGGCAGAGTCCCGTCAGGCGTGAAGAACTGGTTCGCAAGGCCTTGACGGCTCTCTTCCTGTACCGCCGGGACGAGCATTACCTGGTGAGCGATGGGACTGTTCAGATCATCGATGAGTTCACCGGACGGGTGATGCCCGACCGTTCCTGGGAGGGGGGACTTCACCAGCTTATCGAGATAAAGGAAGGATGCGAGGTAACGGGGCAGAGGGAAACGGTGGCCCGTATAAGCTATCAGCGCTTTTTCAGGCGTTACCTGAAGCTCTCGGGAATGACGGGAACGGCCCGGGAGGTCCGCCGGGAGCTCTGGTCCATTTACGGCCTGCCGGTGGTGGCCATACCGACCAACCGGCCGCTGAGGAGAAAGATCCTCCGCGATGAAATCTTCCGGGGCCTCGATGAGAAGTATGAACATGTGACACGCCGCGTGGAAGAACTTCACCGCCGCAACCTTCCGGTACTGATAGGAACCCGGACCGTTGCCGCTTCGGAACACCTGAGCCTTATGCTTGATGACCGGGGGATTCCTCACCAGGTTCTCAACGCGAAACAGGACAGGGAGGAGGCGCTCATCGTGGCCGGTGCCGGTAAGCCGGGTCGGGTGACCATAGCCACGAACATGGCGGGCCGGGGCACGGATATCAAGCTCGCTTCCGGAGTGGCGGAACGGGGGGGGTTACAGGTCCTCATGACGGAACGCCACGAGGCGGGCCGTATTGATCGCCAGCTCGCGGGACGGTGCGGCCGGCAGGGAGATCCCGGAATGTGCGAAGTTTTTGTTTCACTTGAAGACCCTCTCCTCAGAGATGGATATCGCGGAATCACGGGCAGGATGGTCGCGGGGCTCAGCCGGGGAGGATCGGACCTGTGGAAGCCTCTGGGCAGGCATGCGCTGAAAAAGGCCCAGCGACGGGTGGAACGGGTTCACGCGGGAGTTCGCAAACGCCTGCTCCGGTACGATGAAGAGCGGAGCGATACCTTGTCGTTTTCCGGAAGGAGCGAGTAGAGGCATGAGAAAAGCAGTGGTCATCGGTTGGTGTATTGCGGCCTTGCTGTCAGCGGCAGGCGGCCCCGCCTGGTCCGGTGAAGGGGACGATCTCTTCCACCGGGGAATCATAGAACCCAGCGAGGTGATCGAGGTCAGCAGCCAGGTTCCGGGCATCATCGAAAGCGTTGCCGTTGAGCGGGGGGAGCGGATTCGGGGAGGCCAGACGCTGGCCGTTCTCAAGTCGGGAGTGGAGACGGCCCAGGTCGAACTGGCCCGTGCCCGTCTCGATTTCGGCAAGAGGCGGGTTCTGCGGAACGAGGAATTGTATCAGAAACAGATGATCTCTATTCATGAAAAGGACGAGATGGAAACGGAGGTGCGCATCATGGAGCTTCAGCTTCAGGAGGCGCTCGAACGGCTCAAACTGCGCACCATCGTGAGTCCCGTGACAGGAACCGTTGTAGAACGGCATCTTGGGCCCGGCGAGTATATCGGCGAAGGGTCAATCATGCGCATCGCCCGGATCAACCCGCTCAATGTTGAAGTGGTGGTACCCGTCGATCTCTACGGTACCATAGCAAAAGGCATGAAGGCGGAGGTACGCCCCGAGCTCCCCCTGAGGGGGGTCTTCCAGGGCACGGTAGTGATCGTAGACGAGGTCATCGACGCCGCGAGCGGAACCTTCGGCGTCCGCGTGGAACTTTCCAACCCCGATCATCGTTTGCCCGCGGGCCTTAACTGCACGGTAAGGTTTCAATGAGAGCCCTCTGAAAAACTATCGGTTGTGTCATTTCGACCACTTCAGAATGGCCATGGTGTCGAGACGGCGCACTGCATGCATCATTCCCGTCATTTCTTTCGGTTGATTGTGCTGCGTCGTCCCTACCAGGCCGACCTCTTTGCCGACCCCGGAGTACGCTACGAAGCCATTGCCACGAACCGCGGATTTTGGGAGTTGACAGCGTGTAAAAACTTAGCTATTAAATAAATAAACATATGAATTTTGTTATGCGGCATAGTCAACTTTATGATGTTTGAAGTAGCTTCTAGATGAGCGTTTTCATGAATGAACGGGTTTTCTTTTCCAAATCTTCCCGGTTGCGGACTGGCTCCCCTGAGTGAATTTTGTTCTTGAGATTTCCGTTCAAGTGTTCATCCGAATTGAGCTCCGACGAATAGGATGGAAGATGAAAAACTTCAATCTGTTCGTGATGATCTTCCAACCATTGTCTGCCTTCTAGGTTATGATGAACACGAAGATTATCCAGAATCAAAAAGGCCTTGCGACCGGTATCTTTCGTCAGACGGGTCATGAACTTCATCAAAAGCCTGGAGTTCATGGGGTCCCGATGCATCATGAACCGAACCTTTCCGTCCTTGGTGATGGCCGAGATCATGCTGACATGGTTCTTCTCGGCAACCAATCGGACCCCCGGTGTCTGCCCTTTCGGAGCAAATCCCCTGACCCGGTTGGCCTCTATTTTACAATAAAAACAATGAATTGCAGGTGAAGCCGGAATCATCTGCGGAAGAGTTCCACCACTCACATTTTTAATTCAAGGAGGAGTTATTATGAAAAAACGATTTGTCCAACCTGTCTGGAGGCTGTGGATTGGTGTTGTAGCCTGCGTCCTGATACTTTCCATTGCGCAGGTCGCCTGGGCGGTCAAGGGTAACCCCAACGCCAAGCTGGGCGAGCCATCGAAACCGCAGTACGAGGTTATTGTTGATTATGACGTGGAAATCGCCTTGCGTGACGGCACCATCGTCAAGGCCGACGTGCACCGACCCAAAGCCGACGGCATGTTTCCGGCTCTGATGGAAGGCACGCCGTACGGCAAAAAATCATCTTCGGAAATGGCCAAGGGGACCCATGACTTTTTCGTGCCCCGAGGCTATGTTGCAGTGACTTGGGAATCCCGGGGACGACTCAATTCCGGTGGTGTTTTCATCCCCCATGCCCAAGAGCAGGATGACTGTTATGACGTGGTGGAATGGATGGCCAAACAACCTTGGAGCAACGGCAAGGTCGCACCCATCGGTATTTCATACATGGGTCAGGTTCAATTCAACGCCTCTATCGCCCAGCCCCCGCATCTGGTTTGCGCAGTGCCGGGTTTGACCGCCGCCGATCTCTGGCGTGAATGGTATTATCGCGGAGGAGCCATGGAATATGTCTTTATCGCTTCTTGGTCTTCCACCACCCTAGGGCCGGATTTGGCCAAGCGCAACCTATCTGCCGAGGCCGCCAAGGAATGGATGGACAGCATGGCCTTGGTTCAAGCCGACAAGGTGTCCGCCTATTCCGTGATTCCGGCGGTCAATTTTGAACTCAGTCAAATCGGAAACGTGAATCTGCTCAAAGAATGGGCCGAGAACCCGACCGATGGGGTTTATTGGTGGAAAATCAACCCGAGATCCTATTACCGGGAAATCAAGGTGCCGATGATGCACATGGGTGGTTGGTATGATATCTTCCAGCCCGGTTCCTATGTATCTTTCAAAGAAATCCAGGATAAGGGGGCGAACGAACTGGCTCGAGATAATCAGCGCCTGATCATGGGTCCGTGGCACCATCTGGCGCCGGTCAGCACAAAACAGGGCATTCTCGATTTCGCGCCCGGCTTGAGCGTCGACGATTATCACACCACCCGACTGGAATTCCTGGATTACTGGATGAAAGATATCCAACATGAAACCTTCTCGACGGATGCTCCGGTCAAGATCTTTGTCACCGGCGAAAATGTTTGGCGCACGGAAAAGGAGTGGCCCCTGGCTCGAACCCAGTATACCAAGTTCTATCTTGGCGATGGCACCAGCGGGACGATCAAATCTCTCAACGACGGCACTCTTTCCACTCAGGCCCCCACCAAGGATGCCAAGTCGCAATCCTATGTTTATGATCCTGAAAATCCCACGCCTACCCGAGGGGGCAACACCCTGTATCTGTTCCCTTACGGCCCGGATGGCTCGGCCAACGCCGCGGCGGAAGACCAACGTCCCGTGGATATGAAGAGCCTGACTTTCACTACGAGTCCCCTGAAAAAGGACATGGAAGTCACAGGACCGGTCAAGGCACTCATCTACGCCGCTTCTTCGGCGGTTGACACCGACTGGGTGGTGCGTGTTTCCGACGTAGCCCCGGACGGCATGGCCATCAACATAGTGGACGGTATTCAGCGAGCCCGTTTTCGTGAATCCGGCCTTCGCCCCACGCTGATCGAACCGGGGAAGATCTATGCCTATGAAATAGATCTGTGGGCCACCAGCCATGTCTTTAAGGCGGGACATTGCATCCGGGTCACCATCAACAGCAGCAGTTTCCCCCGTTGGAGTCGCAACATGAACGTGGCTGAATTGCCGGAACAGGCCACGGAATGGGTCAAGGCCACCAATACCATCTACCTTGATCCGGCGCATCCGTCTCATGTAACGTTACCGGTCATTCCCCGCTAATCGGGATTTCCAGCCGGTTTGTGACATGAACGATTGAGAAAATTACTTTATTTGAGGTTATGACTATGAAGAAGATCTTTGTCTACCTGATAATCGGCCTGCTGGCCTTGGGCGCAGCCGGTGCGTCCAAGGCCGAGGATAGTACCTCCGCATTTCCCAAACTTAAGCCGCCGGTGCTGCTTACTTCCCTAGGCCAGGCCGCCGATGTGCATACCATGAGCGTTTTGGCCAAGAGGGCCAAGGCGGCCGTGGACTACAAGACCCTGGCCACTCCGGAAGACGCGGCCGAGGCCAAGACTATCATCGTCAATGTGGGTGTCAGCCTGAAGGGTTTTGGCTCGGCCGGCGTGAACCTGGATACCGAAACGGTCCGGGCCAAGGCGATCTTCAAGACGGCCAAGGAACACGGGATCCCAGTCATTTTGACTCACATCGGCGGGGAAGAACGTCGAGACGATATGAGCAACCTGCTGCTGAAGGTCGCCATGCCCCTGGCGGACGCTTATATTGTCTATGACGGCGGCAATAAGGATGGCTATTTCACCAAGGCTGCCGGCGACAAGCCCATCATATTGCTCGACAAAACCATGGAGATGATCGAAGTGCTCTCGAAGCTGAGCCCAGACAGCTAAAAAATCGGCCAAACCGGCGTCTGACTTCCGCCGGTTTGGCCGAGACCAAAACTTGTCATGTGCCCGCCCAAACTCCCTGACGCCTAGTCATACAGGGGCATCATTGTAAGCACGCTAAAAATATCAAAAGGACTTTCCTCATGTTCACTGTCTCCAGTCACTCTCACGCCGCCGGCATGTATACCACCGCGGGAATCGCCTTGGCGACCATGGCAATAAGCTATCTCGTGATCACCCTGCTGGGGAAGAGGTTCAAGCAAAATATTCCCATCGCCATTAATCTTTTTGTTTCGGTGGCCATAAGCGCCGTTGTTACCGGTTTCGGTTTCCCTTTCCGTCACCTGTTTGAAGGACCTGTCTGGTACATTTATATTAACCTGGTAATATTTTGTGGCATGATCTTTCTGACCGTGATGAAGCGGTCTGGAAATCTGGATTGTATCACGTGGGATATCTTAACCACATTCCGGAACAGGCCGGTGATCCTGTTTATTTTGCTGACCGTGATGGTCTTTTTCCCCGGCATGTTCACCGGGGTGGGTACAGCTGCCGTTCTGAGCACTGGCGTGTTCGCCGCCGCAATCCTCCGCATTGTGGGCGTGCCCCGCGCACAGAACGGGGCGATCATTGCCATGCTCAGTACACTGGGAGCCGCCGCGCCGCCGGTGAACATCCCTGCGCTCATTATCGCCAGCGGCATCAACATGCCGTATGAAGGTTTCGGCACCATACTTTGGGTGTTGACTATTCCCCTAGGATTGTTCAGTATTTTCTTCATCGGCTACCGTTATTTCAAAGCGCCTTCTATCGAGACTATCGAAGCAGAGCTGCCCCGACCTGAACGCAAGAATTTCATCATGCCCTATATCCCGATACTGGTAGTGGCGGTAATTTTTATAGCAATCCGAGTTTTCCCCGGCAAGTTTCCGGACATCGTCACTCCCATGGTCTTCATGGTAGGCAGTATCGTGGGCCTGTTTACCGGGAAAAAGGTAGCTTATGTGGACGCGAGCAAAGAAGCGGTGGGGGGCGGAGTGTTCCACACCGTCGCCCTGCTCTTTGTCGTGGGAACGGTGGTGCAAATCACCACGTTGACAGGCGCCAAGGGGCTGACCGTGTTGGGTGCTCTGACTCTCGGCGCCGTCGCTCCGGCCCTGATGTATATCGCCATGGGCATCAGCCTGCCGTTGCTGGGCGGAGTACTCACTCACCTGGGGGCTGCCGTGATTCTGGGTATTCCCTTCACCTTGGCGCTCCTCACACAGAATGTCATCGTGGTGGTAGCCGCAGCTTCCATCCTTTGCGTGCTGGCGCAAATTGTTCCTCCTTCAGCAGTGGGCGGGTATTTTGCGCAGGATGTGGTGCAGGAGCCGAGATATGGCGCAATTTTGAAATACTGTCTCGTGCCCACGCTGGTAAGCATCGGCTTCGCGATTGTCGCTCTGGTTTTTGCCAACCAGTTTGCCAGGCTCTTTGTTCCGTATTAACTCGAAAGGAGTGACCATTATGTCAACGTATCTGTGGATTATGGGTGCCTACACCGTACTCACAGCCTATATTTTATATCTGGTGATTTCCAACATGTTCCAATCCAAGAACATCTGGGATCAGATCCTCGCGCTCTTAGTCATTGTGCCCTTTGCCTTGCGGCTTATCCTTATAAAGTGATGAGAGTGGGCAATTATGAGAATCAATACTAAAAAATCCGCTTGGATTATACTCGGCATCACCGTTATCATCTGCGTAGCGTTGTCCATGAATTATGTGTCCATGTGGCATGATGACCTGATCATACCCGGCCGTGGGGTCACGCAAACAAAGTGGCTGAGTGACTATGTGCCTGCCCTGAAAGGTACCAAAGGGGATACACGGGTTTTCATCCTTGAGGGGGAAACCCCTGGTGCGACCATTATGCTGCTCACCGGGATTCACGCGGACGAGCCTGCGGGCTGGATGACCGGTATCGTTCTGATTGAAAATGCTGTAGTCGAAACGGGGAAACTGGTGGTGATTCCTCAGGCCAACAACAGTGGATTTACACACAACTACCCGCAGGAAGCGCATCCCCAGCATCTTACCTTTGCCCTGCCTGACGGCAGCAAGCGCGTGTTTCGCCATGGCTCGCGGACAAGCAATTCCATCAACCACTGGCCGGATCCGGAGGTGTTCATCCAATACCCGTCCAAACAAAAACTTTCGGGGGACGAAATACGCAATCTGAACCGGGCCTATCCGGGCCGTCTGAACGGCACCTTTACCGAACGAATCGCGTACGCCATCCGCCATGTACTGGAGACGGAAGAGGTGCACCTAGTCATTGATTTACACGAAGCCCAGCCGGAATACCCCTTCATCAATGCCATCGGTGCGCATCCGCGGGCGCAGGACCTTGCCTCCATGGCCTCCCTGGGCATGCAGGCGCAGGGCCTTGATCTGAGTATCGAAGCCTCCCCTGAGAAATTTCGCGGATTGAGCTACAGGGAACTGGGCGATCATACCAAGGCCAAGGCCGTTCTCATGGAAACCTGCAATCCGTCTCAGGGGAAGATTCGCGGCATCACGGATGAAGCACTGATTATCGAAGGTATTGACGCATTTTATGTGGCGGCGTCTAAATTGGGACGAACCTTCGTGCCGTTTGATGAAAAGGGTTGGCCCCTGAAGCGTCGCATGGGGCGGAACCTGGCCGCCTTCATGGAATTGGCTTTGGCTCTTACCGATGAAGAAGGAACCAGTTTCGTCATCCACAATGTTCCCACCAACGAGGAAATCAATGCCAAGGGCGTCGAGGTGTACCTGAACAAGGATGCGGAAAATAAGGCCGCAGCTATGTAACGTCACAATAGTTCGACGGGACCGTCAAATATCAATATCGCCGCGAAAAATTCAGCGCTTTTTGTGGCAATCAGGCCGGGTAGTATGGGATGGCTCAACTCCTGAACTCCCCGGTTTTCAGGAAGTGAACCATGCTGTTCCTCGCCTGCATTTTGCTTGTGCTGATCCCTTTGATCTTGGAAAAACTCCTGATTTCCCGATGGCAGCGGTGCGTACCCTTGCGCATTCATGTGCATGGCACGCGCGGCAAAAGTACGGTCACCCGCATTCTGGCATCCCTGCTGCGCGAAGCGGGGCATGTGGTTTTGTCCAAAACTACCGGCGATAGGCCGGAATACGAGTTTCCGGACGCCAGCACACGACCTGTGCGGAGGGTGGGGCCGGCTCGTATTCAAGAGCACGTCAAAATCCTGCGCCTGGCGGCCCGCTTGAAGGCCACAGCCGTTGTTGTGGAGGGAATGGCACTGCAGGATGAGACCCTTGCCGTATCAGAAAAAATGTTGCAGGCAACCCACGCAGTGATCACCAATGTACGGCCCGATCATTCGGAGACCATGGGACAAGGCAGGGCAAACGTGGCCCGGGCACTAAGCTTTATGCTTCCCCCGGGTCGGCCGGTCTTCACCGCGCGAGAGGATGGGGTCGAAGAAGTTTGCCGACATGCCCGCAATTTGAATTGCGACTGCCATGTGGTGGAATCTGAAATGGTAGGCTCGGGAACACCACGGCAAGAAAACGGAAATGCCCCGATGTTAGAACAGCCCTTGCAATTAGCACTGGCCGTGGCCGAGCACTTGCACGGGCAAGTGCCTGTGATCGAAAATCAACGCTCATCGGCACGATGCGGTCTGTGCCATGATACTGCACCGTCGCCCGTATCCCTCCTCGACATTGCGGGAGTCCGCGTGATCTGGCTGGACCTTTTCTCCGTCAATGACGTGGATTCCTCGCGCCTGCTTCTTGATGCGCTATGGAACAATCTTCCCACGCCGGCTTGGTTCGTAGCCATCCTGGCAACCAGGCAGGATAGACCCATGCGGACGGCAGTTTTCATGGACTGGCTTCAACATGAACCGCGCTTCGATTTGCTGGCCCCCACCGGTTCACACGCATGGGCAGCTTGGTGCCGGTCACCGGCCCGGAGCCTATTCCTTCCCAATCCCCTTTGCGAGCCCTATGCGCTTCTTCACAAACTTGCTCAAGAGCGTCAAAAAGGCGGCCGTCAGGCGGCTCATCCGATGGTTTTGGTGGGCTTGGGCAACAGCCATGGTTACGGGGAACGTTGGCGAGCCATGATATCGCAGGCGAGGGAAACTTCTCATGTTAGTTAATGCCATCGCTATCGGCCTTGTGCTGAGCTTTTTTCTCTTCGAACTGACTGGGCTCGTGGGCGGAGGATTGGTGGCACCGGGATACTTCGCCCTATACTGGGATCAGCCCTTCATGATCGGGTATAATCTGGTGCTTGCTTTGGTTACCATGATACTATTGCGCGTGGTGGCCTGTTTTACCCTTCTGTATGGACGGAGGCGTTTCATCCTTAGCATATTACTGGGCTTCTTCCTGCAATGGACCGCTGGTGCTTTGTTCATGGGGCTGGAACTTGCCCAGGGGCGTATCGATGCCTTGGGTTATATTATTCCCGGCCTGGTGGCGCACGAGATGGACAGACAGGGCATCGGCCTCACATTGTTAGCGTTGCTGCTGCTTTCAACCATGGTCCGCCTTTTACTCCATGCCTTTGGCCTGGTGCGGCCCTTTTAGGGTGATGAAATGTGCCCTCGCGCGGGGAAAATAAGCGCTTTATGGTCAAGTCTGCCATATGCGCCGCGATTGACAAAACCCATGAGGAGAACACTGCTCGTGCTCGCGGCGCTTCTGCTGGTGGTGGTACAGTCTCTCGAATATGGCCGGACACCTCGCCTGGAAGCGGAGCAAGAAAATCAAATTCGCGCCGCAGAGCGCATGCTGAAAGGCATGATGAGTATCCGGGATTCCCGGTTGGCCTTGGGGATAGGGGTGGATTTAGCGATCGATCCCAACGGAACCGGACTTATCGGCGAGGAATACACAGATCTAACCACCTCCCAGGGGTCGTTGCGGGCCAAGCGGACATCCCTCAATCCCCAATTCGCGGGGCTGGCGCTGTCCCTGATGCGTCGGGCGGGCGTGCAGAAGGGTGATAAAGTGGCCCTTTGTCTTTCCGGTTCTTTTCCTGCTCTCAATATCGCCGTTTTGGCGGCGTGTGAAGAATTGGATGTGAATCCGTTTATCATCAGTTCGGTCGGGGCTTCTTCCTTTGGAGCCAACATACCGGGGCTGACGTGGCTGGATATGGAACGCCTTCTTTTTGAGCAGGGGCATATCAGCCACCGTTCTTCCTTTGTCTCGCTAGGAGGCATCGTGGAAACGGAAGGCGGCATCGATGGTACGGGTATCGAACAGGGCATGCAGGCTGTTCGCAAACATGGGGCTATCTATCTGGATGAAGGTCATCGAGGCAAGCTTTTAGCTGATATCGAGCGGCGTGAAGCGTTGTATCTTGCTGGAGGACGCCCGGCGGTTTTTGTAAACGTCGGGGGCGCCATCACATCCTTGGGCTGGGTCGCGCAGGCAGCACGCCTGGAAAATGGACTATTACGGAAAGTGCCTGCTTGTCAAAGCCCCCAACGAGGGATCATATTCAGAATGATGGAACAGGGTGTGCCAGTCATTCATTTCCTGAATATCGAAAGTCTGGCGACTCGCAACCTCTTGCCGTTGGCTCCCGTGCCGTTGCCCCCCATCGAAAACATGGATCGAAAGGCGGAATTGGAGCGGAGAACTTGGTTGCAAGTCGTCACACTGGGACTATGGCTGTTGATAGCTGCGTGGCTTTCATCTATAAATCCGGGCGCAAATGAACTATAGTTCCAATCTCTCCCTCCATCAGACCGATCCGGACGGGTAATCTTAAGAGTTCTTCTCAGTTCTTGCAGCCCGTCGCCCTTTGACGAGGCCGCTCCAGTGGATCACACACATTCTTTTTTCCATCTTCGGAACGGTAAAGGATTAGGGAGGCATCTATGTCTCAAATAAGCAGGCCTAGTCATCTCTCTATTTTGATTGCGGCAATGATCGGATTGGGCATCTTTTTTTTAGGAGAAAGCCTCAATGCCGCTGAGCAACGAAGTCGGGAACCCATCTCTCTTGGTGCATCCTTGGACTCGCTTCATCTGACGGGCATGAGCAGAGCGGCTTGCTGCCTGACAAGATGCTTCGATTTCCGGCTGTAGCTCTGACGCAACGCAATGCCCCGTTTCTGAGCCGCCCTCACCAGACGCTCCCGGGCACGATCGTACAACCGCGCGTCGGTAGGAAAGCGAATGTCCTTCTCCTGAACGGTGGTATCCACATTGATGGGGGCAAGCTGGGATGGCTTCACTGCCTTCAGTTTCAACCCCGCATCGATGGTCTCTTTCAGCAACTCCTCAGCGCCCGCTTCTCCAATACGACCGCGCCACCGGGTCATGCTCGAGGGATCTATGGGAAAGACGTGCTGAAAAAACTTCATGCCGCTCAGGTACTGCCGGCAGGGGTTCTCAACCCGCCCCGCCGCGTCAGGGGCGTCGTCACGTATCGCTAACACTTTCTTTTTGGCGGCCTGCGCTTGTCCTGCCAGCGCACCCTGAGCCAGTTCTTTAGATATGGACTTGGCAAATCTTCCTGGATAAAACGCTCAATCACGCCGCGCTTGTAATTCATGATGCGGTAGATGCCGAAGTCCAGATCAGCGGCGTCGAATTGAAAAAGTTCTTTAAGAAGTCCCTGAAATTTCTGAATGTTGTCCATTTTTACCTCGTGCGAAATTGGTCCAAAAACGGGGAGAGGTTGAGAATCTTGTACGGTCTCTGCCCCGCTTTTTCGAGAAGGTTCTTTTGGCTCTCTCAAATGTGGTGCCAAGAACTATTTGGGGACACCTATGTCCACGAAATAGAAGAACTATTTTTGCAGGTGTTAAACTCCACGTAAAGTCTATGGCAAAAATAGAAAGGGATTGCAAGGTGTTTTTAAGAATCCTGGAGGGACCTCCCAGCGTCGACACTTTTGTAATGCGAAACAGCATGCAACCATAGAACTGGCTCATCTTCTCGGTGAATGCGGGGGGCATACGGTCCTGATTGGTGGCTGGGTGCCGGAATTGCTGCTCTCAGGGAGTACGAGCCTCCCTGTGGGCAGTATGGATATTGATCTCGCACTCGATCACCGGCGGATTGAGGCGGCCGGGTACAAAATGATCAGGGAACTTCTTCTGGACAGAGGGTAGCATGGCACCATGCCGGGTGACCGGACAGGAGTCAACAGAGGCCATAGGAGGCGCGGGGAAACAAACCCGGCGAAACGGAAAAAACCGGGAAAGACGTACCCCGCCGAAGGGCCGAACACAGAGAAGGGAAGGACCTCCATGAGCTCCCATGACACGATGAATCCGTATGGAGGAGTGGACATGGGGCGCGTCCTGGAACCGTTCGACCCGAATGATCCACTGCCCGGCTACGGTTCGGTAATCTCTGTGAACCGCCCGGTGCGGACCCGCATGCCGGGTGGTGTGGGGGCTGGGAGGGCTCATCCCCCCGGCTACCCGATCAGGTCTCATTCAGGTGTTTGAGTGCACAGCTTCTGCATGGAGTTTCAAGCCAAGAGCGGCAACAACCTTGAGTATTGTATCAAACCCAGGTGTGCGTTCTCCTGAAAGGGCTTTGTAAAGGCTTTCACGAGACAAACCTGCATCCCGCGCCACTTGTGTCATTCCCTTGGCACGTGCAATATCTCCCAAGGCTTTAGCAATAAATGCGGCGTCGCCATTCGCCTCCTCTAAACAGGCTTCAAGGTATGCCGCCATTTCCTCTGGAGTGCGGAGGTGTTCCGCCACATCATATTTGTTGGTTTTTGTCTTAGCCATAGTTTTCTCCTGTAAATTGCGAGACAGACGCAAGGCGGTTCTGATGTCCTTCGACTGACTCTTTTTTTCGCCGTCGGCCAAATCGATCCATTTGCCAAAACCTTCTGTTTTATGAATTTCAATCACGGTATCATTGTAGCTGGTAGGCTACATTTGTCGAGTGATTTGTTAAATTCTGTTGACATTTCCCTTGCCTTGGTTTGAAAAAGGTCTACCATCGTATGTCATTCCATGAAAGTAATCATGTTTAACCAAGAAAAGGAGAAATCACGCCAATGGCCACAAATCTGCTGGAATTGACCACAGACATTGTTGTCGCCCATGTTTCAACGACGGAGCTTTCATCAGAGGAGCTGCTCAATGAAATCATGATGGTCTATGCGACCCTCCGGGCCCTGGAAAGAGACGATGTCATGGAGGAACCCGTGGCATCACTCAAAAAGAAGGGAAGAAAATCAAAGGAGGACACCGAGCAGGTTGCAGCGCCTGTCGTGGAAGAGCCCGTTCAAGAGGAACCTGTCGTTGAACCTGAGGCGCCGGTTCTTTCCTATGAAGAGGCCTTCCAGGAGGACACGATCGGCTGCATGATTTGTGGGAAAACGGGGATGAAGACCCTCAAGAAGCACCTGGCGGTCGCCCATCAGATGAAACCGGTTGAGTACAAGCGGAAATTCAAGATTCCTAGGGGTATCGACCTGGTTGCCCCCAGTTACGCCGCCGCTCGTCGCCAGATGGCCATTGACAGGGGATTGTCGGAGAAACTGGCTGCTGCGCGGGTGGCGAAAAAGGCGGAATAGACGGTACCGTTCAGGTGGGTTCGGTTCTCAGGCACTTCCGCCGGTTACTACTGATGTTATGAAGTTCTGTTTGGCAGAATCCATCCTCTTGGCTTCCTCCGGGGGGATGGCGTTCCTCTTCTGATCAAGACGGTTTGCGATCTTTTTTCCTTTCCCTATTCCTCCTCGATTCCCATGTCGCCAGTCAACCTTGAAGCGTTTGGCTTCCCCGGCCGGCTTCGACTGATATTCTCGTTTGATTTCGTCCTCCAACTGGTGTGCGAGAATATCCTGCACATCGATCGAAGTGCCGCAGTTGGGGCATTTGATTCTCGTGGTGGCGTTCATTGGGATGACCTCCTTCTGGTCTCAACCGGTCAGTGATTCTCGGTGAATATTCTTTTGATCACGCCCTGGCGTGATGTTCACTCATGATCCTCTTCCCCCGACGACATGCTTCTCGCCAAGGTCCGCCCGATCTCCGTGTTCATGAATGCTTCGTCGGGCACAATACCCACACGACCCAGGTCAAGCCGGTCGGCATCCCAGCATGCCGCTATGTGAATGTTTCCCGTGTGCTTCACATGCACGTGATCGCTTATGCCTCGACAAGGTATTGAAAGAGCTCGTCTGAAAGATTCCCGAAATCAGCTTCGACGTCCCCGTAACAAGTAAAAATAGCGTAACATCTTAAAATAATTTATAAATCACGTATTTTCCCCTTGACATCTTTTCTGTAAAGAGTATGAGTCATGGTACATCTTAATAAGATAGGTGCTGATGCCATGATTTATGCCCGCGATCACAAAACGTCCTGCTCGATCGACCCGTGGGACTACCCGGGACCCAAACGGCGCAGACTTTCGGACAGCTCCCGGGCCGGTCTCTTCCGGGAGCATATCCTTTCCGAGCTGTCCGTTCACAAGATCGCCTCCTGCTACACGGAGGGATTCGGGAGACTGGCCAAAGAGATCTATGCCGCCCCTGGTGCGTTGATCCTCCAACAGATGCACGATTTGACGGATGATGAGACCGTTCCGGTTTTCCTTCAATCTCCAACGGTACTATGCCCCGGACATTCCCGACGAGTCGGACGAGGCGAAGTATCTGTGCGCCAAGACCCTGTGGACCCTTCGTCATCTTGTTGCCCAAAAACGCCGCATGACTTGTTACGAGGACGTTAGTCTTTCAATACGTTAAAAAAGGGGGGGCTGTTCCCCCGGAGAGGTTTTTCATGAAACAGTTCTTTCAGCCTGATTCAGTAGCCCTTATAGGGGCCAGTGGTCGTGACGGTTCCCTGGGCTCACACCTGATGGGGAATCTCCTTTCCGGTTACAGGGGGGCACTCTATCCCGTCAACCAGAACTATTCCGATATTCAGGGAGTTCCCTGCTATCCCTCGGTTGAATCGATTCCCGGCCCTGTTGACCTGGCCATTATCATCATTCCCGCCCCGGCGGTTCCCGCCGCGCTTGAGGCCTGCGTGAGAAAGGGGATAGGCCGGGTCATCATACAGAGCGCCGGTTTTTCCGAAGTTGGGCCGGCGGGCGAGGCCCTTCAGGAGACGTGCCTCTCCATTGCCCGTGACTTTCAGCAGATGATCGAGCTCACTCGGGCCCTTGCCATGATTCCCCACACTCCTGCCCACTGCCGTACGGCAGTGATTACCTTCAGCGGCGGGGCCGGTATTCTGTCCTGTGACCTGCTGGAGGAGCAGGGATTAAAAATCGCGGAATTTTCACCTGAAACGATGGAGCGCCTTGAACGGGTTTTCCCGCACTGGATGCCGGTGTCAAACCCGGTGGACCTGTTTCCGGCCTTCGGCACGCGGGGTCCGCTTCAGGCCTACCGCGAGACCTTCGACGCCATCGTCGGGGATCCTGCCGTGGATGCCATATTTATGCACTTCATCGTGGGATTCTACGGGCAGTTCGGCTCTATGGCCGAACTGAAAGAGGCCGCGGAACAGGAAGGGAAATCGCTGGTTCTGTGGGTTATAGGCCGCCGGGAAGGAGCCCGTCTGCTGCGTCGGGAATCGGAGAAAAATGGTATCCCCGCCCACGGAGAGGTGTCGCGGGCCGTAGAATGCCTTGCCGCGGCCTCACGGTATGAACCGCGCGGCACACGGCTGAAGGCTGGTCCCGGATAAGCCTGTCCCGCGGGAAGCCGTTCCGGAACCGCCCCGAGGCTGGATGATCGGCGAAAGCTGTGGTATCGTTGACCCATTACGGAAGGATTCCCGAGATCGGACCAAGAGAGGTAATCACATGACGACCAGATGGAATGGAGCGCCGACGGACGGGATGTCCCGTTTCTACGACAGCGATCCCGATTTCAGAAGGCCGGTTCTCGACATTCCTGCGGAAAAAGGAGAACGCATTTTCAAGCGACTGCGCTTTCTGTACGGCACCAGGAGGGCACGTCGGGCGATGCCGGAACTCCTGAGGATCCTCAAGGTTCACCATGCCCACAAGCATGAAGAGTGGGCCGAAGCGGAGAAAGCCTTTGATCCTGCTGAACGTTTCAGCGAGCGGGACATGATTCTCATTACCTATGGCGACATGGTTCGCACGGAGAAGCGTTCTCCTCTTGCGGCACTGGGCAATTTTCTGATGACCCTTCGCCGGAGAGCTCCTGTTTTCAACACCATACACATCCTCCCCTTTTTCCCCTATTCTTCGGACCGCGGTTTTTCCGTTATCGATTATCGGATTGTCGATCCCGCCCTGGGTTCCTGGATGGATATCGAACGCATCGGGACCTGCTTTCGACTGATGTTTGATGGTGTCTTCAACCACGCTTCATCAAAAAGCGTCCCCTTCAAGGAGATGTTCAGTGGAAACCCCGATTTCCAGGATTTTGCCGTAACCTTTACATCCAAGGAGGAACTCACGCCGGAGCAGCGGAAGCTCTTAAGGCGTCCCCGAACCAGCGATATCCTTACGCAGTTTCATTCCATTGACGGGCCGCTCTGGGCATGGACGACGTTTTCTCCGGACCAGATTGATCTTAATTACCGGAATCCCAAGGTACTCCTGAGAGTTATCGAGACATTACTGCTCTATGTCCGCCAGGGGGCGGACCTGATCCGGCTCGACGCCGTGACATACCTGTGGTGGGAATCGGGAAGCTCCGGGGCGAACCTCAAGCAGACCCATCAAATAATCAAGCTCTTTCGCGATGTCCTGGATCTTGTGGCTCCTCGCGTGGCTCTGGTGACGGAAACGAACGTTCCCTATGAAGAGAACATTTCTTATTTCGGTGACGGCGACGATGAATCACAGATGGTCTACAATTTTTCACTGCCCCCCCTGGTCCTCCACGCGTTTTATCGGAGGGATGCGAGCACGCTCACCCGGTGGGCCGAAACCATACGTTATCCTTCGAGTACAACCACCTATCTCAATATCCTCGATACTCATGACGGGGTCGGATTGCCCGGAATACAGGGTATTCTGTCCGATGAAGAAGTAGAATTCCTTATATCGCGGGCGCGGCAGCACGGCGCATTTATTTCCTACCGGGGTTCCGGTGAGGCCGACAGGGAGCCCTATGAGATCAACTCGACCTGGTACAGTGCCCTCAACATGGACAACGTTAACGAAGAACGTCTCTTCCAGGTGAGGCGCTTTGTGGCTTCCCGCAGCATAGCCCTGGCGCTGAAGGGTGTTCCCGGGATATATCTGCACGGACTCATCGGAAGCAGGAGCGATATCCAGCTCGCCCTTCGAACCAGGTCAAAGAGGGATGTCAACCGCGCCATGATAGATGAAGCCCTCCTGGAACGGAGTCTTGTCGATCCCGGTTCGAAAATGTACCAGATAAACGATCATCTCGGCCGGCTCCTGGAGATACGGGTTCGTCATCGGGCCTTCCATCCAAACGGCGATCAGAGGATTCTGTCGCTGTCCCCGGATGTGTTCGCCCTGGTACGGACATCTCCCGGGGGCGGGCAGCACATATTGGCCATCACCAGTGTGACCGACCGGAAGAGCAGGCTGGAGATTCCCTGTGACCAGCTTGGTTTCGCCGATCCCCAGTGGTATGACCTGGTGGCCGGCCGGGGTCTGCTGGTACGGGACGACACGCTCGTGGTCGATCTGCAGCCCTATGATGTGCTGTGGCTGACCCCCTTCAGCGAAATCGAGCAGAGAATCGAATCTGCCGGGATGGTGCCGGATCATTCAGCGTAAGCACCGGGGCAGGAGCGCGGTATTCCGTTGTCGCTGCAGGCGGGTTCCCGGCGACGGGTCGTGAAGGAGCCCGGAACGGAGCCGGCCGTTGTACCGGGCACAGTGAAAAGCCGGATCATTGATTGTGTCATCAAGGGGTCAGTGCAGGGGCATCACTTCGCCTATAGCGGGGACTCTGACGGATCCCGGCAGGCCTTCAGCGGCCCACACCGCCTGTGCCTCCTCGGTCCACCGGTCATCACTCCATCCCCACCCGGGGTTTCCCGCTCCATCTTCGTGGCCGCTCATGTGAACCGGGAAAGTCTGCCGGGGCCTCATGGCCGCTGCGTATTTCCTGACAGTCCGAAAGGACAGGTGTCCCGTGCCGTGTCCTTGAACCTTCTCGGTATCCCAGTCAAAACAATCAATGAAAAGGTAGTCGGCATCAGAGACGAGGGCCGCCGCTCGTTCCTGTTCCGCTGATTCGGGCGAGACAATCCAGTCGTTGAAGCCGTCGGCGTCCCAGAGTACGACCGCCTTTTTCGCATGTGTTTCAATGACGAAGGAAGCGGAGCAGAAAAGCTTTTTTTTGAAGTCCGCCGGATTGATATCAGCCGTCCTGTGAGAGACGGTCACGGGCGTTATCCGCAGATCGGGTACTTCAATGGGAAGGGCGTCGAGGACAGAACCCGGAGGTGACGCCTCGGCAGTGTGCTGTGGAAACAGGTGCCGGTACCACTCATAGGAGTGGTTCTTCTGTATCCATTGGGCAGTTCCATTGCGGCACCAGGTGGGTATTTTCTTGAATTTAACTCCCTGTCGAAAGGCCGTCCGCCGGGCCGATTCACCGAGCCTGTTCAAATCCAGGGTGTGGTCGGGATGCCAGTGAGTCAAGAGAAGCCAGTCAAGCCTGGCGTCAACGGGGTCGAAATTGTTGCACAGGCTCGTGTTGACTCCCATTCCCACATCGATGAGGGCGTGCCAGGCTACGCGCCGCGTTTTTCTGTCTCTACCGACAATGGAAAGGGACGTGTTCGCGTCGGGCCCGCTCCGGCGACAGCGCTCGCAGGGGCAGCCGAATTCTCGGAGAAAGGCATGCCCCACTCCATTCACGACGAGAGAATACTCCAGCGCCATTGATAGAAGCCCCCCTCTCTTCGAAGATGAATAAAATGTTCAGCATAGATTCATGGTCGTTGCAAGGTAAAAGTCCGGTCCCGCGGGGCGGCATTCCCGGGCGCTCACGGCCGCGGCCATTTGTGCTTTGACAGGCGCGCCTCTTCGATGTATGCCCTGTATCGGCGCAAACATCGGCTGGATGACTGCTACTACAATCGCGGAGGTATGTCCTATGGAACGTGTCACATGGATCCTTAACGAAAACACCGCCATCCTGACCATGAACAGCGGTGAAAACCGCCTGAACCTGCCCTTTTTCGACGATATGTTCAAGGCCCTTGACGATATAGAGAACACGACAGATGCCACAGCGCTGGTGATCGCGTCGTCGGATTCAAAAATCTGGTGCAACGGCATGGATCTCGAATGGCTGATTCCCGCCATAGCGGCACAGGACCCTGACGTGAATCTGTTCATGAAAACTCAGGACCAGCTCTTTCGCCGCATTACGTTTTATCCCATGATCACCGTGGCCGCTGTGACGGGCCACGCCTTCGCCGCCGGGGCAATCCTCGCCTGTGCCTGTGATTTCCGCTATATGCGATCAGATCGGGGATTCCTCTGCTTCCCCGAAGTGGACCTGCATATACCCTTCCTTCCCTACATGGATGCTCTGATCCGGCGGGCCCTTCCCATGCATGTTGTCCTCGAGGCGGAACTGACGGGTTACCGTTTCCCGGCAACGGAACTTGAGCGTCATGGGATCATACGGAAGGCGTGCGCGTCAGCGGAAGAAACGGTGCAGGAGGCTGTAAGCTGGGCACAATCCCTGAACAAGAAAAGGGGTATCGTGACGGCCATGAAGAATGTGATGAACGTCGAAATCAAACGGCTCTTTGATACCACTTCCCCCATCACGATAGAAGACCTCTCCATTATATGACCCGGTTCACGGAACAATCCCCGGGTACTTACGGAGACCTTTCATTTTGTCATTTCGAGGAGTGTCTTAAGGTCCGTCATTTCGAGGAGCGAAGCGACGAGAAATCCCTGTCCCGGGCACAGCGAGGGATCTTGCAGACTTCTCACATGCGTTCGAAGTGACAGGGGAACGTTCGAAGTGGCGGGGGAGCGTTCGAAGTGACGGGGGAGAGGTCGAAATGACACAAGCGATAGTTTTTCAGGTCTCTTGCGGGATCCCGGGGATTGGGGTGTCGTCTTCGGTTTTCTTTTCTATCGGGGGGGAGGCATCTTCCCGGCAAGGACCTTCCGCGGTTTCGATCCTTCCGAGGGTCCCACGATTCCTTCGGCCTCCATTCTTTCAATAATCCGGGCCGCACGGTTGTAGCCGATTTTCAGGTATCGCTGGACAAGCGATATTGAAGCCTGCCCCAGGTCGGTAACCAGTTCGACGGCCTCGTCGTAGCGCTCATCGAAATCATCACTTCCTCCGGAGGCCTCATCCCGCGTGTCAGGGGTATACTGCACTATCGATTGGTTATAGTCCGGCACCCCCTGTTTCTTGAGGAAGGTTACGATATTTTTTATTTCCTTGTCGGATACGAAGGCCCCATGGATTCGCCTCATGGCGGACGTTCCGGGTGGGACGAAGAGCATGTCACCGGCGCCCAGCAGTTTTTCCGCGCCCAGTTGATCGAGAATGGTCCGTGAATCCACTTTCGATGATACCTGGAAGGATATGCGGGTGGGGAAATTTGCCTTGATGATCCCCGTAATGACATCCACGGAGGGGCGCTGGGTTGCCAGTATGAGGTGTATTCCGGCGGCCCGCGCCATCTGGGCGAGCCGTGCCAGCGATGACTCCACGTTCCTCTGGGCTGCCATCATCAGGTCCGCCAGCTCGTCGATAACAATGACGATGTAGGGCAGTTTTTCCAGGGTGTCCGTTCCCGCTTCGGCAGCGGCCGGTGATTCCTGTGCGGAGGTTTCTTTTCTGATCGATTCCGCCTCGATGGCTCGCTTTTCCACGACGCGGTTGTACTTTTCAATGCTCTTGGCCCCGTCACGGCTTATAAGTTCATAGCGGCGCTCCATCTCTTCTATGGACCACTTGAGGACCTGGGCGGCCTTTTTCGGGTTTACCACCACGGGGTGAAGCAGGTGCGGGACGCCTTCGTAGGCGGACAGCTCCAGGCGCTTGGGGTCGATCAGGAGAAATTTTACATCTTCCGGCCGTGCCTTGAACAGAATGCTGCAGATCATCGCGTTGAGCGACACGCTCTTCCCGGAGCCCGTGGTGCCCGCTATGAGAAGATGGGGCATTCTGGCAAGATCCGCTACCACGGGATTCCCCACGATATCCTGGCCGAGGGCGACGGGTAGCTTGAATTTCGATCCCAGGAACGTATCGGTGTCGAGGACTTCTCTCAGGAACACACTCTTCCGTTCCTGGTTGGGTATTTCTATGCCCACCGCCGCTTTTCCCGGAATGGGCGCGATGATCCTCACGCTCCGTGCTTTCATCGCCAGGGCAAGGTCGTCCGCCAGGTTGGTGATCCGATTGATTTTTACCCCCGGGGCCGGTTCCAGTTCATACATGGTGATCACCGGTCCCGGGCGTATTTCGACAACCTTTCCGTCCACACCGAAGTCGGCGAGCTTCTTTTCCAGAAGCCGGCCGTTCATGACGAGGCTTTCTTTCTGTATTGTCCTGTCTTCCTTTTCCACCCTGTCGAGAAGCGTGATCGGTGGAAGCTCAGCCTGTCCCGGTTCATCGAGGAAAGGGAAGACAGACTGTTCGACGGTTTTTTTGGCCGGGGTCTCCGTCCCGGGCCCTTCCGCCACAATGGCCGGCGCGCTCTTTGCCGGAGCCTTTTTTTTCGGTCGGTCCTCTTTCTTTTTTCTTTTTGCCCGCTTTATTCTTACCAGGATGAACGATCCCGTGGTCGATGCGATCTGAACAAGCAGACGCCGCACCCTGACCCCCAGGGCAACCAGTGAAATATCAAAGGTTATTATAATGGACACAAGCAAAACAACGATCAAAAACAGGAGAGTTCCCGTTGAATTGAGATAAAGCTGGAGCACCTCCGAAGAGAACCGTCCCAGCAATCCCCCCGCTTCGGCCTGAAAGAACCTGAAGGAAGGGTGGCGGGCGCTGATGAAAGAGCCGGATGAGAAAAGGATACCAAGGAAGCCGATTATTCTGAAAGGATCAACACGCCGCAGGGTTCCCAGCAGGAAATGTATCGCGAGAACGACCAGCCCCAGGGGTACGAGGTGGGCCGTCACGCCCAGCACGCGAGCCAGGCTGTCAGCCACGTAGGACCCGACAACTCCTCCGAGGTTCTGAATTTTCATGTCCCCGGAGGCGTACCTGGTAAAAGAGGGGTCTCCGGGGTTGTATGAAAAAAGCGACACAACGAGGAACAGGGCCACCGCCAGGAGCAGTATGGCCGTTACTTCCCGCCACCGTTTATGGTTTCCTGCCTTCTTTTTCATGACAACCGGTTCACATAATCACCGCTGCAAATAAAGAAAACGCAACGGCCCAGCAATAGTAAGCGAAGTATCGCAAGGTACGCCGGGACACCATGAACATGAGAAGTCTGATGGTAAGGAATCCTGTCAGCGCCGCTGTCACCGTCCCGACACAATACACAAGCATCGTGTGCAAGGGTACCATCGTCGCGTGTCTCATTTCCAGAACGGTGGCTCCTATGACGGCCGGTATGGCCATCAGAAAGGAGAACCGTGCCGCCGTTTCACCCCTCAACCCCAGGAATATTCCCGCTGTAATAGTGGAACCCGACCTCGATATTCCCGGAACGAGGGCACAGGCCTGCACCAGGCCTATAATCAGGGCGTCTGATACCTTCAGTTCCCCCGTGCCGCGATATCCCTGACGCACACGGTCGGAAAGATACAGAAGTGTTCCCGTCACCACCAGCATGAAGGCCACAGTTCGCACCGATTCAAAGAGAGTGTAGATATAGTCTCTGAAAGCCAGGCCTATGGAGCCGGTCACGAAGGTCGCCACAATGATGTAGAGGGCGAGCCTTCGCCCCGCCTCGGGAGAAAGATCGGTTTCCCCGGGCGTTCCCGTCACGGGGCGCCAACGCACAGGAAGACAGGCCCGCAGTATCCCCAGCAGGTCATGCCGGAAATATATCAGGACTGCCACAATGGTTCCGAAATGAAGCATGGCATCGAAAAGGACGCCGGGTTGTTCAAAATTTTTGATGAAGCTCTGGGCTATGACCAGGTGACCGGAGCTGCTTACAGGGAGAAACTCGGTTAAGCCCTGAATAATACCCAATCCTATGCTTTCCTGGATACTCAAAAAAGCCGCTCTCCATGATCTCCCGGGTCACCGGCCGCCTGAGAACCCTTCAGGCGAGCCTTGACGATTTGTAATTGATAATACGAATGAAGTCAACTCATATATCCCCCGGGAAACACAGTGGCCGCATGCATTCCCAACCCCTTGAAGCACAGAGCCGCCCCCGCGGGACAATTGATTTGCCAAGCCACGGAAAGATTGTTATAGTCCCACTGCTCGAAATCCATATCAAAGGAGGTTCTATGGTCAACAAGGTAATTCTGGTAGGTCGGCTGGGGGCGGATCCGGAAATCCGCTACACGCAAGATGGAACCATGGTGACGACTCTGAATGTCGCTACCAATGAACAGTGGAAGGACAAGGATGGTGAGAAGCAACAGAAAACCGAGTGGCACCGGGTTGTAACGTTCAGGAAACTGGCGGAAATATGCGGTAATTACTTGTCAAAGGGGAGCCTTGTCTACATCGAGGGCCGCATACAGACCCGATCATGGGACGACAAGGACGGCAACAAGCGCTACACCACCGAAGTGGTTGCTTCCACCATGCAGATGCTGGACAGGAAGGGCCAGGGAGCCGACCGGGTCGATGACGGCGTGAAGGCCGGCGTTGAATTGGGCGGGCGTGATACCCGTGAAGACGACGTTCCCTTTTAATGGTTACGTATCCTTGTCCTCGATTTTCTCCTTCTTTTCTGCTTCCGGTATGTCGCGCTGGTCCTGAACGGATGTCTTAAAATTCCGAATTCCCTTTCCGATCGCGCCTCCGATTTCGGGGAGTTTTCCCGCTCCGAATATGATCAGAATTATCACGAGGATAATTAATAATTCCGGCATCCCTATTCCAAACATGTCCTGTCACCTCGTACCGTAATGTAACGTACTTCTCCTGGAATCGCTCTGCGTGCCCGCAGCCCCCCTGTTCATCAACTGAAGCCCTGTAAAAACGATGGAAGGGGCGGGAGATGACGTCCCTCCCATCGTTTTTCGACTTTTACGAAGCCGTCAAGATAAACTGATAGAACAATATCATGCCTGAGTCAATCAGGTTTTAACGGTTGAGGTTTATCCCCGGGGAGTTTTATGGATACCACTTCTCCAGAGCGTCCCAATCTGCCGAGTGAGGAGCCCTGGAAAAAAATCTCGGCCCCCCCGGCATTGCCGACGATAATATCGAAACGGCTCTCCGCCCTTCTCGTAATCATGCTTCCTGCCTTAAGGTACAGCTGTTCAGAAGGTTCGTTGTCTTTCTTGATCCGGAGCCAGGTCAATTCGGTGGCCCGAATTTCAAGGACCAGTTCGTCCGATATCGTTTCGACGCCCGCGGTCGGGATGTCCGGTGCTGCCTTCCCGGCGTCCGGCAACGCGAGGGAGGAAGGAACTTCTTCTTTCCGGTCATCCTCCATCGGTTCCGCCTGCGTCAGGCGTTCCGGAGGTTCATCGGTGCCCGTCTCCGCCGGAAGGGACGGGTCCCCGGGCCTGTCGGCCAAACGTTCCTTGTTGACGTTCGGGACTTCATCAGCCGGGGTCGGTAGTTCTTTCGTTTCAGACATCGGCGCCCGCTTCACGGGGTACCAGGCCGACTGGCTTCCGCAGTAATAATATGCCGCCAGGGAGACGACGGCGACCACGATGACGGTAAGGGCCACGCGGGGCAAGGCAGATCGCCGGTGCCGTCTTTTTTTCAGGTGATCGTACTTTTTTTCCGGCGGTTGAATTCCGCGACAATAATCTTCATAGCGTTCAATGAGTGTGGTGCTGTCAATATTGAGCGCCCGGGCGTAGGACCTGAGAAAGGCCTTGGTGTATACCGGTTCGGGAAGCTTTGAAAAATCGCAGCCCTCCAGTGCCTGAATCATCTGGGGGCTTACCCGTGTCGCCTCGACTACCTGTCTGAAACTGATGCCCCTTGATTCACGGATTTCCTTGAGCCCGAAAATCGACTGCCTTTGTTGCTGAACTGACTGGCTATCGGTCATGATGATCTTGCAAAAAGTCGAAAAACGTCCGACAGAGAACGGATTTGCACAAAGCTCTTTGAGGCACGGCACGCACATCCTGTGGAATGAGGCGTACTTTGAGGTATGCCGCAATGAGGAAAGCCGGAGCGCAATCGAGCATCCCGCTATAGCGCAGGAGGTTATATCTCCGGTACCGTTTTACGAAGCCGTCGGTCATGTCTGGTTCTTTATGCGCGATCCGTCAGTACCGTATGAATTTACCACAGGAAAATAACACTAAAAACAGTTGGAATCAATAGAAAACATCTCGTGTTTTTTCACCGGTGATGATACATAGAGAGATTACAGGAAGAACGGGGCGCGATGCCCATTCAGTAGGCGTGGTGAGTGTGATGAAGAACCTGAGAGAATTTGCAACAGTAGCGGCCAGGGAAGCGGGAGCCCTGCTCAAGAATCGTTTCGGCCTGAGCCATTCCATCACCTTCAAGGGTGACATCGATATTGTGACCGAGGCGGACAGGCTTTCTGAAAATCTGTTGGTCGCAGGAATCAGAGAAACATATCCCGATCACGGCATCCTTTCGGAAGAGTCGCCGGCTATAGAGGGTGGATCAGACGTTCGGTGGATCATCGACCCTCTCGATGGAACGACCAATTATGCCCATGGGTTCCCCTTTTTCTGTGTATCTATCGCCCTTGAGCGGAAGGGGGAGACAGTGCTGGGTGTTATTTACGATCCTCTCCTTGACGAGCTGTTCCTTGCAGAGAAGAATGGGGGAGCGTTTCTGAACGGCAGCCCCATCGCCGTTTCCGACACCCGTGATCTTTCAAACAGCCTCCTGGCAACGGGATTTCCTTACGACATCCGCGTCAATCCGGATAACAATCTCGGAACATTCAACAGGATGGCACTTCGTGCCAGGGCGATACGCCGGGCGGGCTCGGCGGCCCTTGACCTGGCATATCTTGCGGCAGGCCGTTTCGACGGTTACTGGGAATTAAGGCTTAAGCCCTGGGACAGGGCCGCGGGTGCCCTGATGGTTACCGAAGCAGGAGGTGTCGTCAGCGATCTGGCGGGTGAGGAACACACTTTGGTCTCGGAGGCCATAGTGGCCTCCAACGGATTAATACACGCGGGCATGTTGGATGTTCTTGCCGAGAACCCGGACGGGAGCAGGGATCCTTCGAACAACCCGTTCAGAACAGCCTGAGGAGGCACTCCATGGGACTATCAGTCAAGCTCTATTCATTAAGTACCTGCGGCCACTGCAAAGCTGTGAAACATCTGCTCGACGAACTTGGGATTCAGTATGAATACACTGATGTGGATCTGCTGGAAACGGAAGACAGGGCGTCAGCCGTCGCGGAGGTCAAGCGGATCAACCCCCGCTCTTCCTTTCCGACACTGATAATCGGGGATCGGGTTGTTGTGGGAAACAGGGAACAGGAAATACGGGAGGCGCTGGGTCTATGAAAACGGCAGCGGAGCTGTACGACATGCTCAAGCCGATACAGGAGAAGAAGGGATACTATTTCAACAGGGATACGGGTTTGGTGATGAAACTTCTCCAGGGGCTTCTGCTGAACCGTGAACGATACGGCTACATGTCCTGCCCCTGCAGACTGGCTTCAGGTTCCCGCGATAACGACAGTGATATTATCTGCCCCTGCGTCTATCGGGAAGCGGATGTCCGGGAGTACGGAAGCTGCTACTGTGCCCTGTACGTGTCGGCGGAATGGAATGAGGGGCTTCCGGACCACGTGTACGTACCTGAGCGAAGGCCCGCTGACAGAACGCTGCCTGCCTGAGATTCCGAATCACGGCGATCATGTGGTCCTGTATAGGTTTGTGCTGTCTGTACCGGACGGGTCCGGAGGAAGGTGATGCGGGATGAGGTCGCAGCGGATATTTGGGTGAAGGTGTTACCGCCCCGGCGTGTCGTTGTCGAGACCCAGTTTGTTCATTTTAGAATGAAGGGTGTTCCTGTTGATTCCCAGAAAGAGAGCCGCTGTTTTCTTGACGTTTTGCGACCGTTCCAGCGCTATGCGGATCAGAGCGCGTTCGACCATGGACATGACTTCTTCGTAGAGGGCGCTGTTGTCCCGACACGTGGAGCCGAGGATGGTGACGACCTCTTCGAGCCTTTGTTCTATGATGTTCTCAACGGTTGGACACTGCGGTGTCGCGGTCTGGTTCCTGTGAATGCTCATGGTGATTGAACCTGTCCCTTCGTCTGTTTCGGTATCTGTGTCCAGGGAAATTGCCGGCCGTCCGCCGGCTCTCGTCTACGGCCGCGTTGTTCGTTTTCCGTTGTTCCGGCAACAGGGCGATGTCTTCGAACCGGAGGGGCGGGAGACCGGGGTTTCCCGCTGAATCGTCATTGAGTCACTTTATACCACATGATCAGCAGCACCAGTCCGGAGGCAAGCCAGAGAAGAATGATATCAGAAATTCTCCGGACGGAAAGGGTTGCGAGCTTCCTGGCTGCCGGTTCTATTTTTTCATTGTCCGTTCGTTCGAATACAGAGGATACCAACTTTGAAAAATCCGACAGATTATTTGAAATGACGTGGAATCCCTTTGTTGACGACAGGAGCAGATAGGCTTTTTTTCTGAGCACCATGGCGTCTATGTTGGTGATCTCATCCCACGCGATGTCCCGTGTCCTCATGAACCGCCTGATGACGATGCCCTTCGCGCTGACCAGGGCTTTACGGGACAGCGAGTCGATGAGCAGGCAGATGAGGATAACCAGGATGACCGTGAGAGAGACTTTCTCCATTGGCTTCCCGCCACCTGAAAACACGATGAGGGTGAGAACGAAAACGAGGATCGTGATGACCGCCAGGGGCAGCAAAAACATTTTCCGGATTCCGTAGATTCCCATCGCTTCATCATGGTGCCCCGTCATGCCTGTTGTTCCTCGACTCTCAGAAACGTCCCGCTTTTCCCCCCACTTTTCTTTACAAGCCTGATCGCGCCGATGACCATTTCACGGTCCGCTGATTTACACATGTCGTATATGGTCAGCGCCGCCGCGGCAACGGCGGTCATGGCTTCCATTTCCACCCCTGTTCTGCCGATAGTTTTTGCGGTAGCTTCAATGAGGATTTCACCGGCTGTCTCGTTGCCGGAAAAGGAAAGATCGATGCTGGTCAGTTCCAGCGGGTGGCACAAAGGAATGATGTGACTTGTTTTTTTTGCTGCCATGATGCCGGCAATCTTCGCCGTTCCAAGAACATCGCCCTTCGCGACACCGCCGGCCATGATGGCCCGTGACGTTTCGGGTTTCATGCGAACAACTCCCCGGGCGACCGCCTCGCGCGACGTTTCAGCCTTAGCCGAGACATCGACCATTCTGGCCGCGCCGTCTTTGTCAAGATGGGAGAATTGCGTCATAGTCACAGTACCACGGGATATAAACCGGCATCGGAAAGAGGGATCGAATGTAGCATAGCGATATCGGCCCGTCAAGACGATTCCCGGAGGCGATCGCGGTCGGGGACAGGGGGTTTATAAAACAGGTGATTCCAGGCGAATCAGCTCCGACGAGACGGGCTCTCCGTAAAAAAGCTCCGCCAGCCGGTCGAAGCGTTCACAGTGATCGGTTGTTTGAAACATCCTGGTACCCTGCCGGGACAGCCGTCGTTCAATATCCCCGTGGCGTTTCAGGTAATCTTCGAGTTTTTCCGCGACCACCGGTCCCTGTTCGATTATAGAAATCCCGGATGGAATGTGGCGTCTCAGCGTTTTCATGAGGACAGGATAATGGGTGCAGGCGAGGAGAACGGCATCAAGAGCCGCGGTTTTTTCAAGCAACAGGGCGATATAGGAGGATACCGCGACGTCGGCGCTTTTCCAGTCCTGTTCCCCCGCTTCCACGATAGGTACCAGGACGGGACAGGCCTGCTGGGCGATTTCGACGGCCGGGTCGAGTTTGTGGATTTCTGTTCTATAGGCCCCGGAGGAAACGACGCCTTCCGTCGCGAGAATTCCCACCCGCCGGTACTGTCGTTCGACGATGATCTCCGCGGAAGGCCTGACAACGCCGAGAACCCTCCGGTCGGGCCAGGCCGTGGGCAGATACTCCTGCTGAATTCTTCTGAGGGCGCCGGCCGATGCCGTATTGCAGGCCACAATGACCAGAGGACACCCCCGCTGGAAAAGATGGGCCATGGCCTGACGCGTGAATTCAAAAACCAGTTCGGATGAACGGGTTCCATAGGGAACGCGGGCGTTGTCTCCGAGATAGAAGTAGTCGTAGGAGGGGAGCAGAGAGACGACGCTTCTCATGATGGTGAGTCCGCCGAAACCGGAATCGAAAAACCCGATCATGTCCTTGGGGTGCTCCTTGGATGTGATTGTGAGATATATCAATCTAGCAGTTTTTGAAGCGCGGGGACAACAAAAAAACCGCCACGCCACAATGACGACCTCGTACAAAGCGCCTCAGCCGGTCTCCGGCGGGCCTGCATCATAACACTAACGTGCCGTATGCGGGCATCGTTGGGCATGGATGGCCGGCAAAACCGGAAGTTGTGGAAAATCTTCAAAAAAGAGCCACGGAACTCGGCTTTACACCGGTCAAGATAACACTCCCATCTCCGGAATTGTGCGTTGCATGATTTCATATCCTTACGCCTATGGTACGCAGAAGTCGAAAAACGCCCGATGCCGCGAACGATACTGTTGGCAACAATACTCTTGCCTTAACCACTCCCGTTTCGTACAATACAATTCTTCATCCCGACTGCGGGCAGTCTTTCCGCCACCGCTGCAGTTTCCGAAACCCGTTACACTTCACGACACATACAGGTTGTATCAGAGGACATCGGCATGATCGTCAAGGTGTTGACCGGAACCATCATCGGCATAGACTCCCATCCTGTCGAGGTGGAAATAGACACGGCCCTGGGGCTTCCGCAGTTTTCAACCGTGGGATTACCTGACACGGCGGTCAGAGAGAGCAGGGACCGGGTGAAATCGGCCGTCAGAAACTCGGGCTACTCCTTTCCGCGGCATAAGGTTACCGTTAATCTGGCCCCGGCAGACATCCGGAAAGAAGGGACCTCCTTCGATCTTCCCATCGCCGTGGGCATCCTCGCCGCGGAAGGCATTGTCGAAAGAGAACGATTACAGGAGTATCTTTTCATCGGGGAGTTGTCTCTCGACGGAAGCGTCAAGGAGGTGTGCGGGGCCCTGTCGGCGGCCCTCCAGGCGAAAGAAACGGGACTCCGGGGTATCGTGCTGCCCCGGCGTAACGCCCGCGAGGCGGCCTTGGTGGATTCCATCGAGGTTATTGCCGCGGACTATCTTTGCGAAGTGGTCGACTTTCTCAATGGAGCCGGATCGATCGCGCCCGTGGAAGCCGACATCCGTGATCTCTATTGCAGGAGCCTCGGTCATGAGTTCGATTTCAGCGACGTGAGCGGTCAGGCTCAGGCAAAGCGCGCCATGGAAGTGGCCGCCGCCGGATCCCATAATATTCTCATGATCGGTGCCGCCGGATCGGGAAAATCAATGCTTGCCCGGCGTCTGCCGACGATTCTTCCGGATCCGACCTTCGAAGAATCGGTGGAAACCACGAAGATACATTCTGTTGCCGGCATTCTGGACAGGGATGATCTCCTCCTGGTAACACGGCCCTTTCGGGCTCCCCATCATTCCATATCAGAAGCCGGCCTGGTAGGGGGAGGTACGATCCCCCGTCCGGGTGAGATCAGCCTGGCCCACAACGGGGTCCTTTTTCTCGACGAAATGGCCGAGTTCAGGCGAAACACCCTGGAGGTTCTGAGGCAGCCCCTCGAGGATGGAAGGGTCACGATCAGCCGTTCATCGGCCACAGCGACCTATCCGGCGCGGTTCATGCTCGTGGCGGCCATGAATCCCTGCCCCTGTGGTTACCTGAGCGATCCCCGTCACGTCTGCAGATGTACGCCTCTGCGGGTCCGTCACTACCGTTCAAAATTGTCGGGTCCCCTGCTGGACAGGATTGACATTCACGTGGACGTTCCCTCGCTGCGCTACAGCGACCTGGCTCGAGTCGTCCCGGGAGAATCATCGGCACAGATAAAAGAGCGGGTCGATGAAGCCCGGCGTATTCAGAAGGAGCGTTTCGGTGACGGCACATCCTGCAATGCCCGCATGACGGTCCGGGACATGAGAGACTATTGTCGCGTTGACGGGCGAGGACGGGCCTTGATCGAAATGGCCATGGACACGCTGGGATTGAGCGCCCGGGGCTACACAAAAATTCTCAAAGTTGCCAGGACTATTGCCGACCTCGCGGGAGAAACCACAATCGAGGCCCATCACCTTTCCGAGGCCATTCAGTACAGAACGCTTGATCGAACGGTTATTTAGTGCTAAAAAACCAAGGCTGCGGTCCTGACAGCTTTCGAGGCTTTCCATGCCCGACGAGATACCGGGCAACTGAAAAAGGAGAGGAAAAGCGCCAATGGCAATGACTATCACCATGCGTCCCGCTGCACCGGGGTTGATGAAAACAAAACCTGCCGACGAATCGTCCCTCGGATTCGGAAAAATATTCACCGACCACATGTTTGTCATGCACTACGCGACGGGTGTGGGGTGGCATGACGCATCGATAGTACCCTACGGTCCCTTCACTCTCGATCCGGCCTCCATGTGCTTCCATTACGGGCAGGAAATTTTCGAAGGCATGAAAGCCTACCGGGGAAAGGACGGGAGCATTTATCTCTTTCGGCCCATGGAAAATGTAAAGAGGATGAACGTCTCTGCCGAACGTCTCTGTATGCCTCCGGTCGATCCCGATATCTTCATGGAGGCTCTGCGTGAGCTGGTTCTCCTGGAGAAGGACTGGATTCCCGGGGGGCGGGGCACATCGCTGTATATCAGGCCCACCATGATCGCCACGGAAGTCGCCCTGGGCGTTCACGCCGCGAATGCCTACATATTCTATATTATTCTCTGTCCCGTGGGCGCCTATTACCCCGAGGGGTTCAGTCCCACGAAAATTTACGTGAGCGACACCTGCGTGAGGGCCTGTCCCGGAGGCGTCGGGTACTGCAAGGCGGCCGGAAATTACGCGGCAAGCCTCTATGCCGGCCAAGAGGCGAGCGAGAAGGGATACACCCAGGTTCTCTGGCTCGATGCCCTGACCCGTTCACGTCCCGAAGAGGTGGGGACGAGCAACATTTTCTTCGTTCTGGGCGATACCCTGGTGACGCCCCCCCTGTCGGGGAGTATTCTTCCCGGTGTGACGCGCGACTCAATCCTGCAACTTGCCCGTTCCTGGGGCGTGGCCGTGGAGGAGCGCCAGGTGTCCATGGACGAACTCATGGAAGCTCTGTCCGGGGGAATGCTGAAAGAGGTTTTCGCGTCGGGAACGGCGGCCGTTGTCTCTCCCGTGGGGTTGATATGCTACAAGGGAGCAGAATATTCCATCAACGGCGGCTCCGCCGGTCCTCTGACGGTGAAGCTCTATGATACGATTCTCGGCATTCAGTATGGTGAAGGGGAGGACCCCTTCCGATGGCGGGTCAGGATAGGGCCCTAGGTTTCAGCAATGATGGTGGATTCGTGAAATGGTACCGGGCTTCCTCTGCACCGGAGCCGGATGCCTGATTGCGCTCCCTCCTTCGTCACTGCGGCGTACCGTACAGTACGCATCGAGACCTTTCATTGTGTCATTTCGAGGAGCGAAGCGACGAGAAATCCTGATGATTGCCGTTAGTGAAAGATTTCTCCCTACGGTCGAAATGACAAAAATGGCTGGTATTCAATAAAGCTCTCCTTGTCATTTCGAGGAGCGTCTTAAGGTCCGTCATTTCGAGGAGCGAAGCGACGAGAAATCCCTGTCCCGGGCAAAGCGAGGGATCTTTCAGACTTCTCACATGCGTTCGAAGTGACGGAAGAACGTTCGAAGTGACAGGGGAACGTTCGAAGTGACCTTTAAAAATGTCATTTCGAGGAGCGTCTTAAGGTCCGTCATTTCGAGGAGCGAAGCGACGAGAAATCTTTCCTTGATATCGAAATGACACAATCGATAGTTTTTTAAGGTCTCGCATCATTCCTTAAGGATGTGCGCGCCGTGCCTCAGGGAGCTTTTTACAAAGCCGTTCTCTGTCAGATGTTTTTCGACATGTTACGAGGGCGTCAATGATGATTGCGAGATTACTGGCATCGATGCTGGCGGCGATGCT
This sequence comes from Syntrophales bacterium, assembly GCA_023228425.1. Classification (NCBI taxonomy): domain Bacteria; kingdom Pseudomonadati; phylum Thermodesulfobacteriota; class Syntrophia; order Syntrophales; species Syntrophales bacterium. The sequence goes on along the minus strand of JALOBE010000016.1, from coordinate 11,218 downwards.
GATTCATGCGTCGCCGGGCCAGGCGGCAGCGTCCCCGGAAGACCTCGATCTCGGCGAGGTGGTGGCGAAAGTCCAGGATCGCTACGATGGCATTGAAGATATTCAGGCAGCCTTTGTTCACTGTATCCCCGTGGATCTCACGGGTACGACCATTGTTGAAAAAGGCATGTTCTACTTCAGGAAGCCCGTGAATCTGCGCTGGGAGTACAGCGATCCGCCGGGCAAGTTGATGGTGATCGATCCCGAGGTTCTGTGGTTTTACCTGCCCGAGGAAAACATGCTCTACCGCCAGAAAACCCGGTCGGCCCTGGAATCGCAGCCCGCGGCCCGGTTTCTCACGGGTCTTCAGCACATGGACCGCGATTTTCATGTATCCCTTGCCGACCCGTCACGGGACAGTGAAGGAAACTACCTCCTCGAGTTGAAGCCGAGGGGACCATCGGCAGGCTTCGAAAGCCTTGTCCTGTCGATCGACGGCGGTACTTTCCTGCTGTCAGGCTATACCCTGACCGACATGTACGGGACGACAAACCGATATTCTTTCACCAATCTTTCAATAAACGGGGGGCTTCCCGACGGGCTGTTCCATTTCGACCCGCCGCCCGGAGTTCCTGTTGAAACCCTGCAGTGAAGGGAGTCCCGCCTTTGTCGGGGCACGAACCTGACGCTAGCGGTTTCGGAAAAAAAACAACACCAGCGAAATCAAAATGCTGATGACCACACAGGTTGCGAGGGGGAAATACACGGTTCCGTAACGGCCTTTGAACAGGATGTCCCCGGGCAGTCTTCCGATCCAGGGGATTTTCCCGCCGTATGCCGACAGGACGCCGATGACGGCGACAACCAGGCCGAGGGTAATGAGCAGTTTTCCATAGGGTGTAAGGTCCATGGCGCCTCCGATCAGATCCTCGTTACAACACCCCCCGCCTTCCCGCCGGTGACACACTCCAGGAACATCTCTCCCAGGATGCTTGACTCGGCCACCACTCTTCGCCATTGCTTGATGCGCGTCGACGGGTCTCCGGCAAAAATCCTGAAATCACGGCGGTCGGGAATTCGTCCCTCCGGCAGCCGCTCGACGAACTCCTTCGTGGGAGAGACCACCAGCAGGTTCGCGGTCCATGATTCCGGCAGCGAACGCCAGGGGGTGTACCGATCGAGCCAGGCGGGAATCTGCCGTTCCTGGTGGTGAAAAAGAAGAACCACGTCCTTGTTGTTCTTCGCGTAGTCCATGTTTCCGTGATAATCGACCAGCCCTCCGTCTCTGTAGACACCGTGGGGGGCTCCGTAAATGTTCCTGACGCCCGATACCGCCAGAGGTACCGCTGATGACGCGAGGAGGGCCGGCTTGAAATTGGCCTCGTTCAGGGGAATCGAAGTCCCGGTGAAATCCGGTTTCAGACAGAAGGGGGGAGGGGTATATCCGCTGTAGAACACGGTGGGGTCGAAAAACAATGACAGCAGAGAAGAGCTCGCAATGTTGAGAATGCCGGCGGCAAGAATTCCCGATGCCTGGAACAGCCTGGTTTCTGACGAAGTCACATGCCTGGCCAGGGCTGTTGTTATGGCGATGCGAAAGGTGCTGTGTGCCAGGGCGGAGTGCAGCGCGTCATCCTCGACAAAACTGTCAATGACGTCGGCGAGGGCCTTCCGGATACTCGTCGGGGTATCCTCGCGGGTGAAGGTCATCCGGATGTAGGAGTCAATCAGGTGCTCATAGGCTGCCACAGACTCGGGCTGAACCCATGCGGCAAAGCGCAGGGCACCGGCCGAAGATCCGGCAAGCGTGACGGGGTGGCGGGTTCCCAGGACCCCGGCCTTCAGGAGTGCCAGGTCAAAACCACTGGCCAGGAACCACCGGGGGCCCACGGCCGGCCCCACCACGGTGGAAACATGGTCAAACGTCAGCTCGCCGTCGCGTATCATCTCGTAGATGTTTGAACCGGCACGAATGGTAAGGTCCCGCATATTTTCTTTCAATCCTTTGAATCCCGGCGGCCTCGAAAAAGTCACAATCAAGCATCCGGCACCATTTTACGAATCTTGACAGGTAGGTTCATATACTATACAGTTCGCTATCTCAATGAAAAAGGCCTGTTCGAGAGCATCGGCCCTTCAAAAAACCTGCCGCGAGGATGGGTATGTCAAATATATCGGGACCAGTCATGGAGCTTGCGTCTGACGCGAAAAAGGCCGCCCGGGTCATTGCGTCGCTTTCTTCGGAAACCAAGAACAGGGCACTGATCGCCATGGCCGAGAGGCTCATCGAGGCAATGCCCCGTCTTATCGCTGAAAACGGGAAAGACCTGGGAAAAGCCCGGGAAGCAGGCCTGTCGGATCCCATGATCGACAGGCTGCGCCTGACGGAAGAATCCATCGACGCCATGGCGGTGGGACTGCGGGAAGTGGCGGCACTGCCCGATCCCGTTGGTGTTGTAACCTCCATGTGGAAGCGGCCGAACGGGCTCCAGGTGGGTCGCATGCGGATTCCCCTGGGTGTGATCGGCATCATCTACGAATCCCGGCCCAACGTCACCGCCGACGCGGCGGCCCTCTGCCTGAAATCGGGTAACAGCGTCATTCTTCGGGGAGGATCCGAGGCTTTTCATTCAAATTGCGCCATAACGGCCATACTCCAGGAGGCCTTGAAATCCACCGGAATTCCCGTGACGGCCGTTCAGACCCTGCCGACCACGGACCGATCCGCCGTTGAGGAGCTTCTGACGCTGGAAGACTACATTGATCTGATCATTCCCCGGGGCGGAGAAGACCTCATCAGGACCGTGGTTCGCCTTTCGCGGATACCGGTGATCAAGCACTACAAGGGTGTCTGTCATGTCTTTGTGGACGCCGCCGCCGATCCCGAAATGGCCGTCGACATCTGCCTCAACGCGAAGGTCCAGCGGCCCGGCGTCTGCAACGCCATGGAAACACTCCTTGTACACCGCGATATCGCGCAGTCCTTTCTTCCGAGAGTGGCGGAGAAACTGCACGCGGCCGGAGTCGTCCTTCGGGGCTGCGACAGGACCAGGACGATCCTTCCGGGTATCGAGGAGGCCACGGAAGAGGACTGGTATGAAGAGTATCTCGATCTTATCCTGGCTGTGAGGGTGGTGGATGACCTGGACATGGCCATGGACCATATCGCGTCCTACGGATCGCTTCACACGGAGTCTATCGTCACGGGCGATTATCAGAACGCCCGGCGTTTCGTCAATGAGGTCAATTCTTCAACGGTGCTGGCAAACGCCTCGACGCGATTCAGCGACGGCTTTCAACTGGGTCTCGGGGCGGAAATCGGCATCAGCACCACAAAGCTTCACGCCTTTGGACCCATGGGGCTTGAGGAGCTGACGACAACAAAATTCATCATCTACGGTGACGGACAACTGAGATCATGAAGGTGGGCCTTTTCGGCGGAAGTTTCGACCCGATTCACCTGGGACACTTGAGGTGCGCCGAAGAGCTTGTAGAACTGCTTGACCTCGATAAAATGATATTCATACCGGCGGCCCGGCAACCCCTCAAGGAGGAGCGATCCCTCCTCTCCTTCCACCATCGCGCCGCCATGGTGAGAATCGCCATCGCCGGCAATCCTTCCTTTGCCCTGTCTGAACGGGAGTACCGGCGGGAAGGTCCGTCCTATTCCATTGACACGGTGCGGGAGTTCGTCCGGGAGTATCCCGATGGAACGGAGTTCTGCTTCATCATGGGACAGGATGCCTTTCAGGACATAACCTGCTGGAAAGACTGGCGCGATCTGCTCCAGTGCTACAGTATCATCGTCATGACCCGGCCCGGCTCCGAAGAAAAAACCCTTCGGGACGTGCTGCCCGCCGACGATCGAGCCGATTTCTCCTATGACGCCGCCGATGAGTGTTACCGCGGGAACCGCGGCGGGGCCGTCTGCTTCAGGCGTCTCACCCTTCTGGACATATCGTCCACGGACATCAGGAGACGGTGTGCCGCCCGACGGTCGATCCGGTATCTCCTGCCCGACGGGGTTATGAGCTATATCGAATCCGGAGGATTGTACCGGTAACCCTTCAGGGACCGGCAAGGACGGGACGCAGAAACGTACCCGTGAGGGATTCGGGAGCACTCCGGATTTCCTCGGGGGTTCCCGAGGCAACGATGGCCCCTCCTCCCTGGCCTCCTTCGGGGCCCATGTCGATTATGTGATCGGCGCACTTGATGACGTCGAGATTGTGTTCTATCACTACCACCGTGTTCCCCCGGTCGACCAGTCTCTGGAGCACCGCCAGGAGCTTCTCGATATCGGCGATATGAAGCCCGATCGTGGGTTCGTCAAGAACATAAAGCGTACTGCGTGAGTTGCGCTTTGCCAGTTCGCGGGACAGTTTGATCCTCTGGGCCTCCCCTCCGGAAAGGGTTGTCGCCGACTGGCCGAGCCTGACGTAGCCGAGGCCCACCTGGGCGAGCAGCTTGAGTTTTGACCTGATGCGGGGGATGGCGTCGAAAAAATCCAATGCCTGGTCCACGGTCATGTCCAGGATATCGGCGATACTCTTCCCGCGGTACAGGATGTCCAGCGTATCCCTGTTGAAGCGCTTTCCACCGCAGACATCACAGGTTACATACACATCAGCCAGAAAGTGCATCTCGATCCGGGTCAGGCCGTCGCCCCGGCAGGCTTCGCAGCGGCCTCCCTTCACGTTGAAACTGAAGCGCCCCGGTTTGTAGCCCCGGGCATTCGATTCCGGAAGGCGACTGAAAAGTTCCCGGATGGGGGTAAAAACACCTGTGTAGGTTGCCGGGTTTGAGCGGGGCGTTCTGCCGATGGGCTGCTGATCCATCATGATGGTCCGCTCGATGCCGCCCGTATCGGCGAGGCGGGAAATCCTGCCCGTTCGGATCTTTTCCTTGTTCAGGCGGTTTCTCAAAACTTTGTAGAGTGTTTCGATCACCAGGGTGCTTTTGCCGGAACCGGAGACCCCGGTGACACAGGTGAACAGACCGCAGGGAATCACTATGTCGATTTTTCTGAGGTTGTTTTCTTCAGCTCCCTCGATGCGGATGAATCGATCCGGCAGGGACCGTCGTCTGTCCGGCAGAGGGATGAAAAGCTCGCCCGAAAGATATCTGCCCGTGAGAGATGTTCGCGATAAGCGGGCTTCTTCCGGCGTTCCCTGGAAGACGACATCGCCGCCTTCCAGGCCCGCGCCGGGCCCCATGTCTATGATGTGGTCCGAGGCGTTCATGACGGTGGCGTCATGCTCGACCACGAGGATGGTATTGCCCATGTCCCGCAGCCGCTTCAGCGTGTCCAGGAGACGGAGATTATCGCGGGGGTGGAGCCCTATGGTGGGTTCGTCAAGTACGTACAGGACTCCCACCAGTCCCGAACCTATCTGTGTGGCGAGCCGTATGCGCTGCCATTCACCGCCCGAGAGAGTTCCGGACGACCTGGCGAGGTTCAGGTAATCCATGCCCACATCCATGAGAAACCGCAATCGGGCTATGATTTCCTTGAGAATCGGTCCGGCTATGAGGGCCTGCTGTCCCCGAAGATCAAGGGATTCCATGAATTCCATGCATCTGCGGATCGATAGCAGGCAGACCTGGTAGATATTCATGCCCCCCACCAGGACGGAGAGGCTTTCCTGCTTCAGGCGGGCCCCTCCACAGGTGGGGCAATCGGTGACGTTCATGTACCGGGCGAAGTCGATCCGGGCATCCCGGGAGTCCGATTCGCGGTACCGCCGGTCCAGTGTCGGAATGACCCCTTCAAACGTCCTGCGGTAAAAATGCCTCCTTCCCTTCCGGTCGAAGTAGAATTCGATTGCTTCGTCGCCCGACCCGTAGAGAATGACATTCTGTATTGCTTCGGAAAGGCGGTTGAAAGGCCGGTTGACGTCGATGCCGTAGTGGGCGGAGAGTGCTTCCAGCATCTGGTAGAAGTACAGGGAGGTTCTCTTTTCCCAGGGCACGATGGCCCCTTCCCGGATGGAAAGGCCGGGGTCAGGTATGACCAGGTCGACGTCGAAAAAGAATTTCGTACCCAGGCCGTCACAGTCCGGGCAGGCCCCGTAGGGGGTGTTGAAGGAGAACACCCGGGGGGCAATTTCCGGAACGCTTATGCCGCAGACGTCGCAGGCGTAATGCTCGCTGAAGAGGAGATCGTCACGGTCGTCACCGTCGAAGGCCATCCGGACGACGCCTCCTGAAAGCCCCAGGGCCGTTTCCAGGGAGTCCCTGAGCCGTTTCCTCATCCCTTCCCGGACCACCAGACGGTCTACGACAACATCGATGTCATGCCGTTTGTTTTTGTCGAGGGCAATCTCATCGGAAAGATCGCGGAGGGTGCCGTCCAGGCGGACACGGGAGAATCCCTCCCTTCTCAGGCGCTCCAGTTCCCTGTGGAACTCCCCCTTTTTCCCCCGGACGAGCGGAGCGAGCACCTGCAGCCGGGTCGCCTCCGGCAGGGCCGTGACCTGCTCTATCATCATCTCAATTGTTTGTGACCGGATTTCACGACCGCACCGGGGGCAATGGGGAACACCCACGCGGGCGAAGAGGAGCCTCAGATAATCGTAGGTCTCCGTAACGGTTCCCACGGTGGATCGCGGGTTATGGCTTGCCGAACGCTGTTCTATGGCAATGGCCGGAGAAAGGCCCTCGATGGACTCCACGTCGGGCTTGTCCATCCGGCCGATAAACTGACGGGCGTAGGTGGACAGGGATTCCACGTATCGGCGCTGGCCCTCGGCGTAGATAGTATCGAATGCAAGGGAGGACTTCCCCGATCCACTGACCCCGGTGATTACCACCAGGTTGTCCCGGGGAATATGCAGGTCGATATTTTTAAGGTTATGCTGACAGGCCCCACGGACCACGATAGAATTCATTGTTTAAGACGAACGTTCCTTTTGATGGTTTTTCTTCAAGACCCGGCAAGAGGCTGGAATCATCCCCTATAACCGTACGTCGACGTAGGATTTTTCCTTCAGGTCTTCAAGCCATTCCTGGAACCGTTCTTCCATTCGTTTTTCGCCGATGGTGTCAATGATTTCCTGACGCACTTCCTCGAGCGGCTTCAGTCCTGATCCCCGCTTGTCCAGAACCCTGATGATATGAAATCCTGCGGGCGATTCGATGACGCCGCTTACCTCACCCCTGCCGAGAGCAAAGGCCACGCTTTCCACCTCCGGCAGGATCGTGCCCTTTTCTATGAAGCCCATGTCTCCGCCCGTGCGTGCCCGGGCACCCTGCGCGTACTGCCTGGCCAGGGTATCGAAGCTTTCTCCCCCCCCCGCCATGAGTTGCTCGTGTATAGCCTCGGCACGGGCCTTGAGCTCCTCCCTGGCGTCGTCGTCGCTCCCCCGGGGTACCTCCGTAAATATCTGCTGGATTCTCACCGCTCCCTTCCCTTCGTACAGGTCGCGGTGTTCTCTGTAGTAGGCGCCGATATCCTCTTCGCTGATGTGGACTTTCGCCCTGATTTCCCGGCCGATGAGCCGTGCCTTCATGATGTCGCGCCGCACCGATTCCCGGTATTCCTCAAAGCTTGAGTTCTCCCGGGAAAGCTCTGTAAGGAGGTCCCGTCTGGTCATGGCGCTTTCGGTGAGCGTCTCTTCGATATAGGAGTCCACGTCATCGTCCCGCACCACGATATTGAGCCGTTCAGCCTCCTGCTTCATGAGAAGCTCCCGGATCATGCGGTCGAGAATGAGGCGCCTGCCTTCCTGCATGACGCTCTCATCCTCCCTCGTTCGGGGATCCGCTTCGATCCGCTGAAGAAAGGGGGCGAAATGCCTGTTGAGCTCTTCCAGCGTAATGATGTCATTATTTACCACCGCCACAACCCGGTCCGTGTGGGCATAAAGCGGTGAGACAAGAAGGATCAACAGGGCTACGAGGAGAAAGCCTCCTACAGTACTGCTTGATTTCATTATTTATCTCCAGCGTGATGTGTCCTGTCGAAGGTAACAGAAGCACAATCTTTATTCAATAAAAAACATGGCCGTTCCCGGCGCAGGCGAAGATTCAGGGAACACTGCCTTCCGTAAGAAGGGATATAAGCTTCTCCGCTTCCCCCATGCGCCCGTCGTCATCGAGGCCGGGGATCGAGATGGAAAGACGGGAATCTGCCGTGAAACGCATGTCATCGCGGCGGCTCCTGGCGAGTTCGAGGATCGTCTCCGGAGGAACGGGGGTGTCCTTCGAGAAGGCTATGGTCAGGTACCTGCCGTCATAGCCGAGTTCAAGAGCCCTGATTGCCCTGAGGCGGATCCTGATGGAGATGAGACGAAGCAGGTTCTTCACGGCCCGGGGCACCGGCCCGTAACGATCGGCCAGTTCTTCCCGCAGCTCGGACAATTCCTCAGTCGATGCCGCCATGGAGGCCTTCTTGTAGATGACCAGACGGTTGTGGGTGTCCGTGACGTACTCGTCGGGGATGAAGGCGGGTATTCCCAGGCGTATCTCCGGTTGGGCCGATCGATCTTCACGTTTTTCCCCCCGGAGCTCCATGATCGCCTTTTCCATCATCTCCGTATAGAGTTCGTACCCCACGGCAGACACGTGCCCCGACTGGGACACGCCCAGGATATTACCGGCTCCCCGTATTTCCAGATCGTGGGCGGCCACCTTGAATCCCGATCCGGGAGTGGTAAACTCCTGGGCCACGCGAAGGCGCTTCCGGGCGTCCTTGGTAAGCACGGCCCCTCGGGGGATGAGCAGGTAAGCGGCGGCGCTTTCCCGGGACCGCCCCACACGGCCGCGGAGCTGGTAGAGCTGTGACAGGCCGAACCGGTCGGCCCGGTTGATTATAATGGTATTGACCGTCGGCATGTCCACGCCTGAGCCGACGATGGTCGTACAGACCAGGACATCAACGGCACGGTTGAGAAAACCGATCATGACGTCCTCGAGTTCCCCCGTCTTCATCCGGCCGTGGGCCACGGCGACCCCGGCATCCGGGACAATACGCCGTATCGTCCGGGCGATTCCCTCGATGGACCGGATCCGATCGTGGATGAAAAAAACCTGTCCCCCCCGTTCCAGTTCCTCGGTGATGGCGTCCCGAATCAGATCTTCATCGAATTCGGCCACGTACACCCGCACGGCCTGGCGTCCCTCGGGCGGGGTGTCGATTGTCGACAGGTCCCGCAGGCCGACCAGCGAAAGCTGGAGGGTTCGCGGGATCGGCGTCGCCGTCAGCGTCAGTACATCCACGCGGGTTCTCAACTTTTTGAGTTTCTCCTTGTGGGTGACGCCGAAGCGCTGTTCCTCGTCGATAATGACCAGCCCGAGATTTCGAAATGACACGTCTTTCTGCAAGAGCCGGTGAGTGCCGATGACAATATCCACCAGCCCCTTGTTGATGTCCTCCACGATGGCCGCCTGCTCCTTCCTTGTCCTGAAACGGTTGAGGACCTCCACGCGCACGGGCCAGTCGGCAAAACGGGCCCTGAACGTACGGAAGTGCTGTTCCGCCAGGATTGTGGTGGGAACCAGCAGGGCCACCTGGGTTCCGTCCATGGCGGCCCTGAAAGAAGCTCTCAAGGCCGCCTCTGTCTTGCCGAACCCCGCGTCGCCGCAGACGAGACGGTCCATGGGTTTCGGGTCCGTCATGTCCTGGTTGATATCGTCGATGGTCCGGGCCTGGTCGGGTGTCTCTTCGTGTTCGAAGGATGCGGCGAATTCGTCAAAGATTTGTTCATTCATGGAGAAGCTGTGCCCCTCCGTTATCTCCCGGGCGGCATAGAGCGCCACCAGGTCCTCGGCGATCTTTCGCACCGATTCCCCGACCCGTTTTTTGACCGTTTCCCAGGAAGTACCTCCCAGGCGGTCCGTGGGAGGGGTAAAGCCGTCGGGACCCACGTAACGCTGAATCTGGTCGAGGCGGTCCACGGGAAGGTACAACTTGTCGCCGCCCTGATACTCGAGGAGAATGAAATCGCTGTCGATTCCCGCCGCTGACAGCCGCTCGAGACCTCGGTACAGTCCGATTCCATGATCCATGTGAACGATGGAGTCGCCTTCCTTCAACTCACCGAAGGATTTCAGGAAATACCCTTCCCGCGAGAAAGCTCTCCTGCGTCGCCGTATTTTTTTTCCGAAAAGATCCTCCTGACACACACAGGAAAGCTTCAGGGGACCGTACAGGAATCCCTCCGAGATCCTGCCGGCCTTCAGCAGGAGCGTTCCGATACCGCTGAACCGCTCCAGGTCGGACGGGAAGGGCCGCCGCGATTCTTCCACCGGAAGGCCGTAGCTTTCGAAAAGATGGCTGACGCGGGGAATGTCGTCTTCGGCACAGAGAAAGACCGTCAGGATGCCTTCCTTCATCCGGGTTCGCACCTGCTCGGCGAAGGAGGTCAGGGGGCCACCGTCGGTGTCATCCTTTATCACTGTCGGGTTGATGCCGCTTTGCGGTTCCGTGGAAAAGACGAACCGCCGGTCTTCCCGACGATCCTGAAATTCGTCGAACAGGAGATGCCGCAGCCCCACGGATCGTCGTCTCACCTGATCCAGAGAGGCGAAGAGCGAATTCCTGTCGAGATAGAACCGCTCTTCCTCGAGAGCTTTTCCGATAAAGCCTTCGATCCGGTCGTTCATGGCGTGTTCCGTAGCCTCGATGCCTGCGCGATCCAGGAAGGCCATGACACCCTTTCCCGGAAGATAATCGACGATGGTTTCCGGTCCGTCACCACCGATTTCCCCTGATGGGGTTTCATCGTAGAAGAGAGGGAGGAACTGCGCGGCCGCGGCCGGCAGGATGCCGTTTTCAATGAAGTCCGCCAGAGCGTCCCGGCGGGCTTTCGGAAGGTCAAGCCCGGCGGCCCGGATTCTCAAGTTATGAAGCGCCCGTGCCTTCGATTCCCCTGTGATGACTATTTCTCCGGCCGGGGCCAGGATGAAGGAGGATACTTCTTTGAGGGACCGTTGCGTTTCAGGGTTGAATTGCCGGATCGATTCAATATCGTCACCAAAAAACTCGATTCTCACGGGGCTGTCCTCGGCGGGCGAGTATATATCGGCAATGAATCCCCGCAGGCTGAATTCGCCGGGCTCTTCGACGAGAGAAACCCGCTGGTATCCTCCGGCGATGAGCTTTTCCTCCAGCCTTTCCCGCTCACGGCGGTCTCCGGGAGAGATCATTTCCAGGTAGTCACCCAGCACCTCCATGGGCATGACCCGTTGAAGGAGAGCCTCCGTGGAGGCAACGACCACCATGGGTTTTCCAGCCAGA